>NZ_DS989845.1:345861-405288 GCF_000155555.1 Coleofasciculus chthonoplastes PCC 7420 | reverse complement strand
CTCCCACACTCAAAAACCCATCGGGTACAATCGCCGGTTCTTTGGCGTGATAATATATCGCCATATCTACTCCAAAAAACCAATCCCAGCGCTTCTCCCACAACAGCGCTAGGACAGCTTTAAGTAATGAGGGAATCAAATCTTGAAGTTCATTATCCACTGGCGTATCGTCAGAATCGGGTAGTTCTTCTGCACAGGGTAAGCAATCGGATGGGTTGTACTCTAGCATGAGTCGTTCAGGGAGCGACAACTTATTTCATTGTATTTGATTAAATGAAGGATAGATAACCTGGGGGCGTTTGTCGGAATTAACAGGCGATCGCATTCACTAATGACAGTTTCTACCTCAACCGTCGCACCTCTTCTAAACTCAAGCCAGTGATTTGACTAATCGTCTGTTCATCTAAAACCCCAATCATTTTCCTCGCTATTTCTACTTTAGACTCCTGAATCCCTTGTTCTCGTCCCAACCGTTGTCTCATCGGTGAGTTTGGCTTTTACATCCAGGAACGTATCTTTAATTCCCTGAATCTTCGGGGCGAGATAAGGATTAATAAAAATCATAGTTATCCTCCCCCAATTAAAAGTAGACCTAAAACACAGGCGATCGCATGGGCTTGCTGCATCCGTCAGGTGCTACTATATAGCAATCCTAAATTGATTGTGGCAATTTTCAAAACTGAAACCCTTGCTATACCTTGATTTCAAGCCGTCTACTTGTTGCATCCTATTTAGGATTGCTATAGCAATAGACACATCGATTAGGACGTTCGGCACCATTGTAGAGACGCGCCATGGCGCGTCTCTACATAAATGATGTGTCCTAACAGCCATGGCGGTTGCTATAATACCCAATTTAAATGCATGACAGCTTAATGTGATCGAAAAAGCCCGAATCTTTTGTTCACTCCTTAGAAACGATAAGGGACTTGCGACTTAATAATGTACCAAGGACGTTTGGCTGAGTTCATGAATCCAGCTTTCCTCACTGGTACTCTACTTTTACGCAGATCCCTAACTCACAACTGACTCAACCGTTAACTCTATTGATGAATGAACTAAGTTTAACAACGGACCCGTTTGTTCTGTCCCATTGACAGCTAAATCACTATGGCACAAATACACTCGATCGCGAACTCGCCCTAACAAATCCTGTAAAATTCGCTGTAGGCGTTCCTCATCTGCTTGGATTTTATCGGCTTCTGTCCAAGGCTGTCCAAACCAATCCTTGAGAAATAAGGGGGCTGCAAATAACGTCGCTGCACCTCCCTGACTCCAAAGATGAGATCCCGCATCTAACCAAAAATGCCAACGATGATAGCCACGGGCGGCGCGATATTGGAAAATGGTGGCTAGGGTAACGGCTGAATTAGCCGTAGCGGGGAGGCGACGCACGGGAAAGGAATTGGCGGTAACGGTTCCCCGACGCAATAACTGAATAAATTGGGAAATTGTCGCCTGCGGCGGTGTTCCCCCTCTGGCTATTTCCTCATCAGTCGTATGGGCGGGGAGTTTCCGCAATCGTCCATCCACTTCCCAATAATGTTGGGCGGTTTCCATGAGTTCCCGCAAAGCGGAAATTTGATCGTAAGGTAGATTAGAGCCATTCCATAGGAATTTCTGGATGGCGCGATCGAGAATCACCACACAGGACGGAATTAGGCGCTGTTGCTGCTGTTCTCGTTGCACCTCTAACCATTGCTGAATCTGGGTGTAAGCCGTTGTCGCCCGATGTCCTAAGCGATCCCAACGGGCAAAGGTTTCAACGGGTAATAAGTGGGGGGAGTCGGGATCAGGAGAATAGCAGTAATCGGCGAGTAAACCCGCCCGCACCGGGTCAATATTGGGACTGGGGATGGGAGAGTCTGCTTCAGTTGTCGCCACGGGTTCGGGTGTACGACTCAGAACCACGAGCATTTCGGCGATCGCCTCTCGATCCACTAATCGCCCTAACCCTGGATAGACAAGGGTTAGCAGGGTTAATAAGGCTCGAATTAAGGGGGAACTAATTAGGGGGCGCTGTTCGTTCAACGGTTCGATGGGAATCCCCTGTTTGGAGAGAATATCGGTCAAAGTATACCGGGCGATCGCGTCTAATCCGGGTGCAATGATGGCAATATCCCCCGGTTCCACTTGTCCCGACTTCACGGCGTCTATAATTACCTCAGCGGTGCGGCGCAATAACTGAGCGCGAGATGTGGTTTGTAGCGATCGCAAAAACTCCGGTAAGTCTGACAATATCATGGGGTCGTTGAGCAGGTCTACCGCCATTGGCGATAACGCATCAGCTAAGGAATCATTCGGCTGTGACGGTAAGGATTCCACTTGACACCGAGAGGCTAATCCTGACAAATAATCCGGATCAGCATTTAAACCTAAGCGCACTTGACCCTGGGGATTATAGGTAAACGCCCCCACGATACCCTGATCTAAGAGTAGATCAAACAAATCCCGTGCGATCGCGGGATACTCATCCACATCATCTGCCAGTATCGCCCGATAACGCTGGGTTAAATACTGTTGATAGGTAGCATCGGGTAACATTTCCCGCCAATAGAGTTCACCCACCAGACTGTAGGTTAACAGTCCCTTATCCAGACACCACCCCCGCCAATCCAACAGCAGTTTACCAATTAATTCCCATTGATCCGGGGTGGCTTCTAGTTCCACCACTCCCTGTTCTAGCATCCTGGGAATCTCTTCAATCGACGTTCCACTCAGGGCGGCTAACTGTAACAAATCTAACAGACGCCGCACCCGAACTGACTCATTAGTTCCCGGTATCGGAATTAATCCAGATTCGAGTTGGGGACGCCATAACTGCATGGCTAAATCCTGTTCGGTTTCGGGGCGCAGGCGCAGGGGAAATTGCGCCCTGAGATTTAACCGTTGGATTAAAAGGGGCCAAAATAGAATCACTTCGTCCTGAAAGAAACCCAAGGGCGTCTGACAACGCACTGGATAACGCCCCTGTAACGTCGTCGTGAGGCGATCCGTCAACTCCCGACGATTATCCGCATTGGCTGCCAAAATTAACAGGGCTGGCGTCTGATAGCGATCGCGCCGCTTTTTGTGGACAATGGGAGAGGATAATGGACGCGATCGACCCCATCCCGCTTCTACCCATTGGCGAAACAGAGTCACCAGCCGAGTTGTTTTGCCCGTGCGAGTACCACCATTAATCCAAATCGAATTCATCATTCGTCATTTGTCATTTGTCATTCGTCATTCGTCATACTCGCTCCCTTGAGAAGCAAGCTACGTTTATGTAAGGGTTTGAGCTTTATTTACAGAACTTAATCTAGGTGGATTTATTGCCACCAACCTACTTAGACTTAATATCTGTTAACATACCACGTAAAGTAAACTATATTAATTCTGGCGATTGAGAGCCAGGAACGCTCCGGACTATTTTTTATTGAGATATTAGCCGTTTCGATGAAGCTACCCTCTATTTTACGTCTGGCTAACCAATGGTTCGCGGATACCCCCGAAAGAGCCTTAGATCAAGCTTACAAAGCCGCGTTAACGATTAAATCCATTGAAGATGAGCATTTCAATGGGCAGAAAATTTCGGCTCGCTCCGGTCAACATAGTGATAGTGTTATTTCCTATTTTGAGGCTGACTTAAAGAAATACTTAAATACGATTCGAGTTCGCTTACGGGAATTTAGAACCAGTCGGTCAGTTTTCCGGATTTCTGAGCCAAAAACAACGAATGGCTTGCTCGGTTCCAGAGATAATTTAGCCCGCTATGATCCCATCGAATTAACCGAAAAGCAAGCGATTATCATCGAAAAACTCAACTTTATTGATGAAATATTAAAACGATATTCAGAACCTGAGCCATCCTCCGTTTCCTTGATCCCGCTATCTGCCAATCAAGTGACTCAAGCCAACGGTAATCCCAGAACGACAGCCAATGCCAAAACCTTAGCCCAGTTGAAGCAGGCTAGCGTGAATCCCCAAAATGATGCATTAGAAACAGTATCGGATAAAACCGGGGTTGTACCTCGGTCAATTCTGCGAACCGTCAACCGACTACAGCGAGAACTTGATCCTAAAGCCGAAGAGGAAGTTGTCAAGAAGTTTCGCACGTCTCGCGACAAAACCTTAATTTCGATCAAGTTTATTCTTACGCTGATTATTGTTCCCATTTTAGCCCATCAGGTGGCTAAAACCTTTGTAGTTGGACCCATTGTTGACTCGTTTCGCTCAGAAAATGAGCCGGGTATTTTTTTAAATATTGACATGAAGGAAGAAGCCTTCACCGAACTCCAGCGGTTTGAAGAGGAACTGCACTTTAAAAGCTTATTGGGAATGGCACCAAAGTTATCCTCGGAAGAAATGGAAGAACGGCTGAGAGAAAAAGCCACAGAGCTAGCTGAAGATTATCAGTATCGCAGTTCTGATGCAATTAAGAATATTTTTTCCGACTTAATTTCTCTCGCTTTTTTTGCTGGAGTGATTGTTACTAGCAAAGCGGATTTTGTAGTTTTAAAATCGTTTATTGATGATATTGTATACGGACTCAGTGATAGCGCCAAAGCCTTTATCATTATTTTGTTTACCGATATGTTTGTCGGATTCCACTCTCCCCACGGTTGGGAAGTGATTCTGGCGGCAATTTCGCGACATTTCGGGATTCCCGAAAATCATGATTTTATCTTTTTGTTTATTGCTACGTTTCCGGTTATTCTGGATTCGGTAATTAAATATTGGATCTTCCGTTATCTGAACCGGATTTCACCGTCAGCGGTGGCAACTTACCGAAATATGAATGAGTGATTTTGTCATTCGTCATTTGTCATACTCGCTTCGCGAGGAGCAAGCTACGTCATTTGTCCTCTGTAGAGTTCTGCCTTATTGTACTAGCTCAAATAAAATGAGGCGATCACCCTCTCCAAAATACATCACGTTTATTCTGATAGGGTTACCACAAATTCTTCAGGTAACATTACGGGAACTGGCGATGCCACAAAATCAGCTATATTGCGTGTCAGGATAATGTCCAAACCGGCGGCAAGTGCAGCTTCACTTGTTACCGCATCTGACATCACTATCAAATAATACCCGTTTCACTGGTATTTTGTCTCCAGATAATCAATATAGGACTCTTTGGCATCCTCTGGACTTAGCTGAACAACACCCAGTAAACGTTGAGTCCAAGGATCAAGATCCGTCATTGATGTTGCACTTAAGCTAGGAGACATGAGTGATAGCATTTCTTTTTGAATTGAAGCCAACAGAGACTGAACTAAACGCCAGCGATCGCTGATAGGTAATTGTAAGGCTTGGTTTTGCAATTTTTGCAATGTCATTGAATCTGTTTTTAAATAACTGGACTTTTTTAATTATAGCAGTAGACACATCGATTAGGACTTTCGGCACCATTGTAGAGACTATAATGCAACGTCTCTACATAAATAATGATGTGTCCTATAATGCTGGGGAATCGAGCCGTTTAAAGTGCGACTCTTTACCCTGTCGATTTACTACAATGACATCTTCAGGCTCAAAGTTATCCAAAAAAGAACTAGATTGGGTGCTGATGAGAATTTGGGTATGATACGAAGCCTTACCAAATATCGCCGATTAAACGGATTGTTTTGACAATACGCTGATAGGTTTCTTCAGCAAAAAAAACGTATCCCCTGCGGCATGGAATAAACGCAGGGTATAGGTATCCATTCCATTATCAACCTCAAACTCTATTTGCGGTGTTATCTTGGGTCCAAAGTGCAACAGAGATTGAGCGCGTCCCGATGTGGCGATGTACTGTTGAAGTCGTCCTGCCATCATCTCATTGAGCAGCTTAAAAAACGAAACCAGGTTGCTTTTACCTGCTCCGTTGGCTCCAATCAAGACATTTAAGGGGCGCAACTCCAGATCCATCGTTTTAATGGACTTGAAGCCGTTGAGAATGATTCGTTGCAGCATAATTATTCTTCTGCTTTTTCCACAGAAGGGGGTATTTGACTAGACACTTCATAAAAAGTTGTCGTGGGGGGCTTGACAAATAAATGAGACATCTTCTCCAAAATCTGTTGGTAAGCCTCATTTTGATTGTCCTCCATATCTTCGATATGATCCCAAAAGATAACGGCAATCCCTTTATCCGTTCCCGGTTCTCGCAGCATGTATGCCCCTTGGAATCCGTGAGTGTAGGTCGAGATGGCTTCTTCATAAAGCTGTTGGGCTTCTTCAAATTTACCGGGCTTAAATTCTCCGATCGCGACATACGCATACTTGTGTTTGAGGAAATCTAGAAATTCGCTCATGCTTACACTCCTTATTGATTAAGTCAACAACCAAGTATAAATGACCAAGGACATAAGACCAAGGACATAAGACCACTTCATATTGCCATCAATGTGGCAACTTTGTGCAGAAGTTGGGCAGGTTCTATGGGTTTGGGTAAGTAATCGTCAACGAGGGCGGTGAGATCGTGCTGTTCATCGGCTGAGAGTGAGGATGTGAGCAAAGCCAATACTTTAATGTGTGCTGTTGTCGTTTTATGGTGGAGATAATAGCTGATCTCATATCCGTCCATTGCCGATAACTGCCAATCCAGAATCACGGCATGGGGTTGCAGCAGTTCAATTTGCCTCACAGCCGTTGAACTTTCGATTAGCCAAACTAGATGATAACCCGCCGCCGTGAGAATTTCACAGATGGCTGTCGCACTAGCTTCGTTATTTTCGATTAAAACGATACTCCCTGGTATCGAAGATCCCTTTTCCGATGAGGCGGGTGATTTGGTTCCTCCTGGAACAACGGATTGGATCGGCACGCGAACGGTAAAGATAGACCCTTTTCCCACAGTGGATTCAACGTCAATTGTACCGCCATGGAGTTCGACCAATTGTTGAGTCAGGGCTAGCCCTAAACCTGTACCTTCGTAGGTACGCTGATAAGTTTTCTCTAACTGCTGAAACTTTTGAAACATTAGGGGAATTTGTTCTTGGGGAATGCCAATCCCCGTGTCTTCGATTTGAAACACTGCTCGATTCTGTTCTCGCCACCCCCTTAAGGTGACCTGACCACCAGCCGGGGTAAATTTTATCGCATTTCCCAATAAGTTAAACAGAATTTGCCGGAGTCGGCGTGGATCAGCCTGAAAGCGATCCTTGGGGGTAGGGACTTGCCAATCGAGGATTAATTCTACTTGACCACTGCTGGCTTTTTCTTTTAGGGATCGTAAGGTTTGCTGGGCAAGATACCGCAGGGAAAATTCGTTGATATTTAAAACAGCTTTTCCCGCCTCTAATTGGGAAAAATCAAGAATATCGTTAATTAGTGCCAGTAAGTGTTCCCCATTCTCTTGGATGGTTTGTAAATAACGCCGTTGTTTCTCAATGGATACAGTTTTGCTACCTCCCTCCCCTAATGACCAACGCAATAATGTTGCTGATAGTCCAATCACACAAGTCAGGGGTGTCCGCAACTCATGACTCATCGCCGCCAGAAATTCACTTTTGGCATGGTTCGCGGCTTGTGTCGCTTGCAGTGCATCTCGAAGTTCCTGGGTGCGCTCAATCACTCGCTGTTCGAGGCTACTTTTTTGCTGGTGCAGTTGGGCATACAATTGAGCCTGGTAAATGGCAACTGCCAGGTGTTCGGCAATTTGCTTGAGAAAGAGTTTTTCACTTTCTTGCCAGTGTCGGGGTGCAAAACATTGGTGGGCAATTAGTAATCCCCAGAGGCGATTTTGAACAATAATCGGTGCGACTAACTTAGCTTTGACTTGGGTTTGTCGCAGCAGTTGGAGTAAACAGGGAGAATCGCTGTAGGCGACTTCAATATCATCAATCGCCCCAGTAAATCCTTGATGATATTTGCTGCGACAGTTGGAAACATAGAGAGCGCAGTCCTTTTCCTCTCGCCAATTGAGAACTGAACGAATTTCATTAGAACGGCGGGCTTCATAAGTAACACACCCCTCATCCTGTTGTGAGAGAGGTGATGAAGTTAAAAACTGGGCGTTCTCGAATTCATCAGTGACATCTGTGGAATTGTCAACCTCAATTTTATCGCCTTCACTCCTCAGGTTAACCAAATCGCCGTCAAATTGATAGATTAATAATCGATCAACGTTCAAAAAATGGCGCACCTCATCGACAGCCGTGGAGAGGATAACGGGTAATTCTAGACTTTGACGGATGTGAGTGGTAACCTGGTGAACCAGCCGTTCCTGCTCAACCTGTTGGCGTAGCGCGGCTTCAATGGGTTGACCCACCTCACAGTAAGGATGGATAGATTCGTTGCTGATGGGATTAGCGGTGAGTATGTCCATCAACAACAGGGTAAATTCACTCTGGATGGCTGCTTGGTTCGCTTGTGGATAGGTTTGGACAAGCTTGAAGACATGCAGAATCTGAGGTTGGCGGGTGAACCGTTGAGTGAACCCGTCGAGAAAACCTGCGATCGCGTCTGATTCAAAGGTTAACCCAACTTGATATAGACTGGAATGGGAATTTGCCTCCGCTTCCCCCTGTGACTCAATCGGAGTCGCGATTAGCAAGGCGCGGAACCCTGGAGATACCAGCAGCGTAAATCGTTGCACCTGTTGATCTAGACCCACAGATACAATGGGCAAGTCCTGCGATCGCAAGAGTACAGCTTCCCTACCAATTTTTCCCTGCATCTGCTGCAATAACTCTTGCAGCCGCTCGAACATTGCCAATGGCAAGGTTCGGCTAAATCTTGGATTTCCCAATATCGCCATGAGTTTGGTCTAGTTTAAGCAAGTGACAATGCTTCACCCCTGATTCGGTGTAAGCGGAGCCTCTATTCGATGCTATCCAAGATATAGCGATTTATTTATAACATCTTTATTAAAATTTCTAGCCTTTTATGCTCTATCCATCATGGTATCATTTTGTAAAGAGTATAAGCGTTTGTCGGCAGGTATCATGTTTACATCTCTTTGCGATCGCTTACCTACTGGAGCCAAATAGAAAGATAAAGCTAGATAATGTCATACAATAAACTACCAACCCAAATGAATACGCTTAAAATAGCAAAATACCTTTAAAAAGACTATGCATCGGATTGCTGCGACACCGGGAGGATGGAACCCACAAGCTGAAGGGGTCATTTTTATTGAACAGACACCTGCTCCGATCATTGTGATCACAGCCGCCGACACTGATATTCAAACATTGGCGGCGTCAATGGCTCATTTACCCCCAGATTTCCCGGCGATTCGAGCCGTTAACCTCCTCCAATTGCAGCAGGAATTAACGATTGACACCTACACCGAACAGGTGTTAAATCAGGCAGACGTTATTATTATTCGGCTTTTGGGTGGATCTGCCTACTGGTCTTATGGATTGGAAGTGGTGCAGACAACTGTAGAACAAACAGGGGCAAACTTAATCCTATTGCCAGGAGATGATCGTCCCGATCCCAATTTAGTTAGTCATTCTACCATTTCCTTAACTGCTGTTCACCAGCTATGGCGTTATTTTATTGAAGGGGGTGTGGAGAATTGTACCAACGCCCTGAAATTTGTTGCTGATTTGTGTTTGGGAGGAAGCTATGAGCCTCTACCTCCTAAACCTGTACCGCGTGTAGGGATTTATGGATGGGGAGACGGAACGAATGAAGCGCTTACTACAAACTCTAACGTGGGGATTCTGTTTTATCGCGCTCATTATTTGGCGGGAAATACATCACCAATTGATGCACTTTGTCAAGCGTTAGTTGAACAACAGTTGCATCCTGTGCCAGTATTTGTCTCCTCGTTACGTGATCCGGAGGTACAAGCGGAAGTATTATCCTATTTCCAACCCAAAGATGATGCGGAAATTGAGGTTTTACTGAATACGACAAGTTTCTCTGTTGCTAAATTAACAGATCATGAAAAACCTGGGTTGGAGTTATGGAAACGTTTGGATGTACCTGTACTGCAAGTCATTTTTAGTGGTGGTACAAAAGAACAATGGCAGGAACAGTTTCAGGGATTAACCCCAAGAGATACAGCAATGAATGTTTCCTTGCCAGAAGTGGATGGACGCATTATTACTCGTGCGGTTTCATTCAAGGCGGTGCAAACCTGGAACCCTCTGCTGGAAACGGATGTCGTGGTGTATGAATCAGTACGCGATCGCATTAATTTTGTCACTCAGTTAGCGGCTAATTGGGTAAAATTACGCCAAACCCCGCCAGCAGAACGGCGTATTGCCCTAATCTTAGCTAATTATCCTAACCGAGATGGACGCCTCGCGAATGGTGTGGGGCTTGATACACCTGCAAGCTGTGTGGAACTTCTCAAGGCGTTGCAAGGGGCGGGGTATCAGGTAGAGGATAGTCCCGAAACCGGAGATGAACTCATTCAACGCTTAACCACGGGGGTAACAAATGATCCCGAAGGATGGGAATTACGTCCGGTTCAACAGGGGTTATCTAGGCAAGATTATCAAGATTATTTTGATACGTTACCTTTAGCAGTACAGCAAGGCATCTGTAACCGTTGGCATAAAGAAAGTGAAGGATCAATATTCAGTCAGGGCAGGTTCTGCACAAATGTTACTATTAATAGCGACAAGGAAGTTCCTAAACCCGCCCATACACATTCAACATTCAACATTCAACACTCAACAATTCCCATTCCGGGAATCCAACTGGGTAATATTTTTGTTGGGATTCAACCGTCGCGGGGTTATGATAGTGACCCAGCTTTAAATTATCACGCGCCGGATTTAGAACCAACACCCGCTTATTTAGCCTTTTATTATTGGCTGCGACAAAAATTTGGGGCGCAGGCGATGGTACATGTGGGAAAACATGGAAATTTGGAATGGTTACCGGGAAAAAGTTTGGCACTCTCTGAAACCTGTTATCCCGAAGTCGCTTTAGGGACAATGCCCCATTTATACCCCTTCATTGTCAATGATCCGGGGGAAGGCTCGCAAGCCAAACGGCGATCGCAGGCTGTGATTATTGACCACCTGACGCCACCGATGACTCGCGCTGAACTCTATGGTTCTTTGCAACAGCTAGAAGGGTTAGTGGATGAATATTACGAAGCGCAAAGCTTAGATCCCTCTCGCTTACCAACTATCCGCGATCGCATTACTCAACTGGTTATCCAAGAAAACCTGCACCACGATTTGGGATTTGAGGATGGGGAAACCTGTAGAGACTTGCCATGGCGCGTCTTGAACACAGAAACGGTAGGGGCGGGTTTTACCGATAACATTATGTCGATGTCGGATAGCTTGACTAAACCCGCCCTTCTAGGGGAAGCAGGAAAAGCGAATCTTTTAACTCAAATCGATAGCTACCTGTGTGAATTAAAAGAAGCTCAAATTCGAGATGGGTTGCATATTTTGGGACAGTGTCCCCAGGGACGACTATTGCGAGACTTAACTGTGGCAATTGCCCGTCATCCGGGAAGGGGGCGCTTAGGGTTAACTCGGGCGATCGCGCAAGATTGGGGATGGGACTTTGATCCACTGACTCCAGAAGGTGACAGTAAGAGACAAGCGATCGCGCAATTGGAAGCCCAAGCGTCTCAATGGGTGGAATCTCTCATATCAAAGGCAGAAGGAAAGTCAACACTTAGTCAGGGTGGGTTTTGTACAAAGGTTACTCTCAATAGCGACAAGACTGTTCCTAAACCCGCCCCTACAGACGCGCCATGGCACGTCTCTACATTTAATTCCCGAATCGGACAACGAACGCAACAGGAATTAGACTGGATTCGCGATCGCCTTTTACCCGCCTTAACCCAAACCTGCCAAGAAATCACTCATTTATTGCAGGGATTAGACGGGCGCTATGTCGAGAGTGGGGCGGCGGGTGCGCCAACGAGAGGACGCCCGGAGGTATTACCCACAGGGCGCAATTTTTACTCCGTTGATATCCGTGCGATTCCTACCGAAACAGCGTGGGATGTGGGACGCAAGGCGGCGGAAGCGGTGATTGAACGCTATACCCAGGATAATGGCGAGTATCCCCAAACACTGGCATTATCTGTATGGGGAACGTCAGCCATGAGAACTGGAGGCGATGATCTGGCACAAGCGCTGGCGTTGTTGGGTGTGCAACCGATTTGGGATCGCCCGTCACGTCGGGTGGTGGATTTTGAAATTCTGCCCCTGTCGGTGTTAGGGCGTCCGCGTGTGGATGTGACGCTGCGGATATCGGGCTTTTTTCGCGATGCGTTTCCCAATTTAATTGATTTATTTTACAATGCTGTGGTCGCTGTGGCGGCATTGAATGAAGCCCCGGAGGATAATCCCTTGGCGGCGCAGGTGAAACAGGAGACAGCGTTCTGGTGTCAGGAAGGATTGAGTGAAGAGGAAGCCGAGGCGCGATCGCACTATCGGGTGTTTGGCTCGAAACCGGGAGCCTATGGCGCGGGGTTACAGGGATTGATTGAGGCGCAAAATTGGCGTGATGAACAGGATTTGGCGCGGGCGTATATGAATTGGAGTAGTTATGCCTACTGTGGTACATCTTCTCCAAATCAGGAGGGAATTGCAGCACCAGAAGCCTTTGAACAACGGCTGAAACAATTGCAAGTCGTGCTACATAATCAGGATAATCGAGAACATGATTTACTCGATTCTGATGATTATTACCAGTTTCAAGGGGGATTAACCGCTTCGGTGCGGGCGCTGACAGGTAAGAATCCGCAAACCTATTTTGGTGATAATTCGATTCCCGAAAACCCCAGAGTGCGACGGCTACAGGAGGAAATTGCCCGCGTTTATCGTTCTCGTGTGGTGAATCCCAAATGGATTGCAGGGGTAATGCGCCATGGATATAAAGGGGCGTTTGAAATGGCGGCGACGGTGGATTATTTGTTTGCCTATGATGCGACAGCCAATTGTGTGGCAGATTATATGTATCAAGGGGTGACGGAGGCTTATCTGTTGGATGAAAAGGTGCAAGAGTTTATCCAGCAAAAGAATCCCTGGGTGATGCGGGATATGGCAGAACGGTTACTGGAGGCGCATCAGCGATCGCTGTGGCAATCGGCTCAACCTGAGATACTGGAGAAATTAAGAGCGATCGCTTTGCAAGCAGAAGGGGTGATTGAAGCGGTGAGTGATCCTAACTTGAGCGACTGACTTTTGACGGATGATGGGACAATAAGCTAATTTTATAACCTACTTTCCTTTATCGAGGATTAGCTGATGTGACAGTTCAAGGGGTGGAATGCAAATTGAAAACAGTCCCGCTTGATTTGGTTAGGATGTATCCAGGATTAGAAAACTCAATTACTAAGGCGTTGCTGAATGGACTGAATAACAGCAGCGTTTTTTGTTTCATAAATTCCAGAAACAGGCTCATACGCTATTTTTTCTGCTCAATCGGGTGTGACAGTTAAAGGGGTGGAACAGTGACTGCAAACAGTTTCTGATCAGTTAGCTACCATTTGTATAGATAGGATTAGAAAACTCAATGCTGGGGCGTTGCTGAATGGACTGAATAAACAGCAGCGTCTTTTTTTGTATTGTTTTTTTGTATCTAATACTACAGAATTATAGCAAAAAATTTGTATGCGTAGCCATTATAGCAATCGCCATAGCGGTTAGGACGCATCTTATGGTAGAGACGTTGCATGCAACGTCTCTACAACAGTTCATTTGTCCTAATCGATGTGTCTACTACTATAACTTCAGCGTTGCTGTTCAAGAGTGGGGCAAGTCATAGGCTTTCCTTGACATGCTCTCTTGCTAGAAGCGTAAAGATTTTACACAAATCGTAGTAAAAAGAACAGACAGCGTTTTAATCTAGGATCAGACCAACCGTTCAGATGGGTACCAGTCAGCTCCTCTGGTTAAATCGAAGTAACCGATAAACACAGTCGCTTACTTCGTTATGTCACGTATTTGTAAACCTACATGGAGGCGTGGCATTATTTTCCGATGATAATCTTAGATTGAACGGGAGAGGAATGCCACGAAGAACAATGATTCGGTCATTTAGTGTGCATCCCCAGTCTATTCTCAAAGTCAAACAAGCTTGGCGCAATAAGAGTCAGGGGCGCGATCGCGAACTGGCGGAAGCCCTGGGACTATCGTTAGATACCCTCAATCACTTTCTCAAGGGACAACCCGTTAAAGGACTAAACTTTGTCGAACTTTGTCAGGTCTTAGAATTGGACTGGCAGGATGTGGCTGGTTTAGATAGCCAGCAGAATCTAGTTTTTGACTCACCGATTGAAGTGGGTGAGTTCTTGGCTTACTCCTACAGCCATGGGGTGAGTGCTGTTGACCAAGCATTACAAACACTGGTGAGAACACTTTGCCAACTATTGGGTCGCCTCACCCGCAAAGTCGGGAATTTGCTGCGTGCGGATCGCACCAGTATTTTTTTATTGGATCGAGAACGACAAGAATTGGGTTCACTGATTGCTGAGGATGGAGACGGCGGTAGTCTGCTGATCGATATTCCGGCTAACAAAGGAATTGCTAGTCTCGCCGCCTTTTCCTTAAAAGTAATTAACATTCCCTTTGATGTCTATGATGATCCGCGCTCCGAGATGGCGCAGAAGACAGATCGCCGTACCGGATACCGCACCTATACCATTTTGGCTTGGCCCCTACTAAACGAGAAACAAGATCTTGTCGCAGTGGTGCAGTTAATCAATAAATTAAAGTCCAACTACCAACCGGAAGATGATCTAGTCAAGAAGATTGATTCTCGTGGTTTTACCGGAGATGATGAAGTCCTATTTGCCAAGTTTGCCCCTTCGATTCTCCAGATTTTAGAACGATGTCAATTTTGTTACCAACTTGCCCAAAAACTCCGAGAAACGACGGATATTCAACCCGGTAGTTTGCGAGAAATTGAATTGGTTGAGCAACTTCAGCGACAAGAACGACAGTTACAGAAGAATCTTCAACGGCTCTAGAGGGAGATACCCCACGCCCCTTGAATACAAAAGGTAATACCTGGATTTTGGATAGCCAAGGTCAGAAAACTACGTCGGGATAACGACACTGTCTTCCCCAAAAAAGTTACTCTAAGTCGTTGGATACAATTAAACTTGAGCTTGATGAGGTACAGTCTCTAAGCAAGATCCCCGACTTCGTAGGAGTTGTCGGGGATCTGTCTGTGTAGTTTTAATTAACTAAAGTCAGAAATTTATAAAAGCCGTTGGCATCATTATCGATTCTTTAATTTGTCGGTAAAATCGAGTTAATTATAACTCAAAGTCAATTTATTTAACATTTTTTAATAATCGGAATACCAAAAATAGAGTAATAGTCCTGAAAGCTGGATAAATCTGAGTAGTTAGTAATGTAGCTCTAGTGAATTTAATTCTCTGGGTATGAAATTTTCTCCCCTGATTCCGGCAAAAAAAATTCAGTTCAGTGCGGGATTATTATTGCTAGTTTTTTTCGGATCTGGATGTAATAATCAATTCGATGAATTAGCCACACAGACTTGTAGTGAGGCAGAATTAGCTGTTGCTGAAGCCCAGCAGCAATTTGATCAAGTTGAGGAGAAGTTAGCTAGCTCAAGTCAGTCAGATATTCAGACGGTTGATACATCGGTCTTGCAAGAGCTGCAAGAAACCCAAGAGTACGCTTTTGAGATTTGCGAACAAGGCGGATAGTCAAAAAGGAGGATAGGAGGGTCAGAGGGTAGGGGTATCGGGCGTCTAAGTATTTATGAATATTTTTTTATGGTGCAATCTTAACTATTTTCTGATTAAAATTCAATTTCAAAGACTGTATTATTAGCTTTCTTTATTTCCAGCTTGCCATTAAGCTGTGCCACTAAAGCGCGGACTAATTGCAACCCCAAGCTTTTGGGCGAATTAAAGTCGATCCATTCAATTGGTGTTGGCTTGTTATTACCCACGATCAATTTATTTTTTGGGTTCTCTTTTTTCTTTGAATAAATTTCAATCCATATATGACCTTTGTAATTGTTTGCTTTAAAGGCATGTTTTAAGGCATTAGAGATGAGTTCGTTAAGAATTAATCCGCAATAAATTGCGGTTGACAGATCAAGGTTTAAATCTTGATCGATATTAAGGTGTAGACGAATAGATTCGGGATGAATAGCATAGGTTTGAATCAAATGATAGGTAAGATTTTCAATATAATTGAGAAAGTTAATCCGCTGCAAGTGATCAAATTGATAGAGTTCCTCATGGATAAGAGCCATTGATTTGATTCGGTTCTGGCTGGCTTGGAAGAGGGCAAAAATATCAGGGTCATCAATTTGCTGTGATTGGAGATCAAGCAGGCTAGAGACAAGTTGTAGGTTATTTTTGACCCGATGGTGAATTTCTTGGAACAGTACTTCCTTTTGCTGTAAGGAAATCTTAAGCTGATTCTCGATGTATTTGCGATCGCTAATATCCATTGCCGCGCAGGTAATTCCCTCTATGTCTCCGATTGAGTTGCGTAAGGGTTCGACGGTCAAATCGTAGTATCGAAGTTCACCATTAATGGTGAGAGAGACTTCCTCTCGCATTCCTATCCCACTGGTCAATACACGCTGCTTGATGGATATTAACGGTTGTGCTTCTTGGGGGGCTAGGAGTTCGCTGTCGGTTTTTCCCAATATAGCATCCACGTCATCATCAGGAACCACATTGTAAGCCCAAGTGTAGCGTAACTCCTGATCTTGATTAAACACCACCAATGGTGCATGTTTCAGCACCGTGCGGAAGCGGGTTTCACTTTGCCGGAGTGCTTCTTCTACCTGGTGACGTTCTCTCAATTCACGTTGTAACTTAGCATACACTTGGGCTTGATGAATCGCGATCGCACAATGATCGGCAATGGCTTGGACAAACTCAATATCCTCTCGGTTCCATTCCCGTGCCTGATCACACTGGTGTAGACTAATTCCGCCAATATAGGAATTTTGGTAAAGCAACGGCACAATTAAAATAGCGCGAATTTCACATTCCTGCGCCGCCTCGATTAACACATCGGGAAAATTGGGAGTAATTTGCGGGACAACCACAAGCTCACCCTGGCTCAATTCCTGGTGGTGATACCGATAAAAATCACAGTAGACCCCCAAAATACTCTCCCGTTGGGCGGTCGCTTCTGAAACGTGATGCGCTCTCATTTGCGACTCATCATCCGGTCGAAAAATCAAACAGCGACTCACATTAAGTGTTTCATGGAGCTGATCGACCGTAGTTTGGAGAATATCTTCCAACACCAGTGTACCGCGCATCGCTTGCACAATTTGGTTGAGTAATGTCTGTCGGGAGACTTGGCGTCGCAGTTCGATGAGTTCCTGTTCTAATGCGGTAATATGGGTTGGGTGAGAAGAGTTTACCTGTAGGTGAGAGTTAGATGGCTGCTCGACGGACATGGTTCTCCTTAAGGGAAGGATATGACAGAAAAAATTTGATCCTAGTTCATCAAAGGAGGTTTTGGATAGGTATCAGCAGTTAGATGGTTTCGTCTCTGTCTCACGGTATATTAGTTCTACCCAAAGTGGTATGCTGAATAAATAGCTATCAAATCACTTCATTATTTCATCAGAAACAGAAAGTTTGTTTTAATCTTCATATCTCATTTCGTCGCGATCGCGTTTAGTTTTAGAGGGCAGTTTGCCGCGCATTCTTCATCCCTCAGTAAACACCTAGAGACCACTTGAAGTTAAACTGAAGACTTAAGAATCCGTGATCGACATCTGTGTCGGACATCGGCAGTGAGCGCTAGCTGAGGTAATTCATCAATGACCCTCGGATACTTCGAGGAGAACTCTCACCATTCAACTCTTGCAATCCGGCTCTAGCACAGTATAGAACTATCCAGGCTGATTATGTCTGAATTAAGAGAAAACAACATTCCCCTCCAGACGGGATCGCGCAGTGAATTGCGAGAGTTAGTTCGGACTCAACTGCAAATGCTGTTGGAACAAGAAAATTTTCAGGGCGCTAAACAGGTATTAGTTCCCGTACAACCTGTGGACATCGCCGACGCGATCGAAGGATTGCCCGACGCCCTACAGGTTATCGCATTCCGCTTACTCTCGAAAGCTGAGGCGATCGAAGTTTACGAGTATCTTGACTCTAGCGTCCAACAATCGCTGATCGAGGAATTTAAACGCCAAGAGGTACTTGACATCGTGGACAAAATGTCTCCCGATGATCGAGTGCGATTATTTGATGAATTGCCCGCCAAAGTTGTTCGCCGTTTACTGGCTCAACTGAGTCCCCAGGAACGCCAAGCCACTGCTCAACTCCTCGGTTATGAAGCCGATACCGCCGGGCGAATCATGACGCCGGAGTATATTTCCCTCAAAGAAAGCTTAACTCTAGGTGAAACCCTGGAACGGATTCGGAGTTTAGCCAGTACCACGGAGACGATTTATTACGTTTATGTCACCGATGCAGAACGACATCTGAGTGGAATCGTTTCATTGCGGGATTTAGTCGTGTCTCCACCGGAACAAACCTTGGGGGAGATCATGAGTCGCGATGCCGTTTGTGTTCACACAGATACCGATCAAGAAGACGTGGCGCGGTTAATCCAACGTTACGACTTTCTGGCTGTACCTGTGGTTGATCGAGAACATCGTTTAGTGGGGATTGTCACCGTTGATGATGTGATCGATATTTTAGAACGAGAAACCACTGAAGATATCTATGCCTTAGGGGGTGGGGTACAATCTGGGCGCGATAATTACTTTCAAACCAACTTAATAACTGTTGCCCGCAAACGAGTGGTTTGGTTATTTGTGTTGTTACTGACAAACAGTGTGACTGCCACCATCATTAACTCTCAAGCAGACATCTTACAGAGAGTTGTGGCGCTGGCGGCATTTATTCCTCTGTTGACAGGTACAGGGGGAAATGTGGGCGCTCAATCGTCAACGGTGGTGATTCGTGGTTTAAACACTGACGAAATTCGAGATATGGGTTCATTGCAAGTGATCGGGCGTGAAGCTATGGCAGGAGCGCTACTGGGAACGATTTTAGGCTCAGTGGCAACGCTTTGGGCGTATCTGCTCAGAGATGATATCTTTGTTGCCGTTGCTGTGGGTATCAGTTTAGTCGCGATCGCGATTTTAGCATCGGTGGCGGGTTCGGCGTTACCGTTTCTGTTCCGTTCCCTGGGATTAGATCCGGCTTTGATGTCAGCCCCGTTTATTACCACGGCGGTTGATGTGTTGGGTGTGTTGATTTATTTTAATATTGCCCGAATAGTTCTGGGTCTGTAATAGCTGCTAAAGTGCCAATCAAACATCCAGAATAAAAACGCCTGAAACCCTTGTTCTTAACGAATTGCAATTAGAATTTATTTTTGCTTCTTGTTTGCTCTAGTTTCAGCAATAATCCAAATCCTAACACCGTCGCGAAACCAAAAATTATCAGAAGTTTCAAGATTGTCAAGGGTGCCAAGATTGTCAGGGGTTCGGGAACTGAATTAATGTCCACAATGAATTCACCGTCGTTATCATCGTAAGCACCAGGCGCACCATCAAAAGCCCCCAAGCTCCCCCCATCAGCAATTCCCAGGAACAGCCGTGTTGCACCAGGGGGAGCGATGAAGACTTGAGGTGTATTGTCGTTTGTTACTCCATTTCCAATGAAAAAAACTTGTCCAATTTCTGGACTCAAACTAAGAAAGTTTATCCCTAGACTGGCAGGAGTAAAATTGAGGGTGGATGGAGGTAGACTGCTGGCAGGATTATTATCAGTTAAAAATACGCCAACGAATGAACCTTCTGGACCGATATAACCACTGATTCCTGCTAAGTTGGAAAGGTTACTCCCACTATCGCCATTCCCGTCGGGACTATAACCCCGAGATGGGCAACCAAAACCATTAAAGTAGTCAACGCAGCCCGCAGCGTGAAAGGTAAATTTTTGTCCACTGCTAACTGCGATAAATTTAGGAAAACTTTCCTGTAGTTCTTCTGGAGTATTACCAGAATGTCGCCCTAATACACTGAAAGGCTGATTTACCGGAGGGATTACCACATCATTGCGACCGGCAAGATAGATCGCATCAGTTCCTTTCACAGTTAATTTAACACTGGCAGCCTGTCCAAAATCAGAATTCATATCATGTCCGGTAGAATACTTACATTTAGTGGAGACAAGGCTCTAGGGCTAATTTGAAGCTTATCGAGAAGTTGGCAGAGCCAGGGGGTAAAATTTTAGAGATCACATTCTCCTAGCCTCGCTATTAGCTGGTGAGCAACTTGCGCTTTAAGGTGATCACCTCACAAGATATTTTAGTGCAGAATCTATTTCAGTTTCTAATGAATCAAGATCAGGAATGTTAACTCACCGTCTTAAAATTGCCGAGTGTATCTTTGTTGCTGTCTCAATCATTGGCTGGGCTGTCGCGGCGGCGTCTGGTGAAATTA
Source organism: Coleofasciculus chthonoplastes PCC 7420 (assembly GCF_000155555.1). Taxonomy (GTDB): domain Bacteria; phylum Cyanobacteriota; class Cyanobacteriia; order Cyanobacteriales; family Coleofasciculaceae; genus Coleofasciculus; species Coleofasciculus chthonoplastes_A. Next base: position 384,966 of record NZ_DS989845.1, on the reverse strand, counting down.
TCTATGGGGCGGTTCCATTGTCAATTGCCCTGTTGCTCAATCTGATCAATCGCCTCCGGTTTGAGCAACAAAGCCGAAATCGGTTAACGGGAGCCATGGCGCAATTACATCGACAACTTTCCCAAGAGAGTCAATCGTTATACCAACAGCAACTTAAGCAAGCACTTGCCTCTTTACAAGCAAAACTCCCCGACTATCTGGCTCAAATTGAGAATCCCGCTTCGGAATTAGGGGCGATCAAAATTGCCCAACTTCAAGCTCGAATCGTTAGCGTGGAACAATCGCTGCGGAATGTTGTGGATTATCTCAATAGTGCTTCATTGCCAAACCACATCGAGCAATTAGAAGCCGCGATCGCACAAATCACTGCCGATCTTGAGCAGCTACAATACCAAATCCCTTTTGCTACCAATCCAGAACAACCAACCCCTTGGCATACAGAGGCGGGGGGTGAACCATCCCTGTTTCCTGTCGCGTCTGAATCCGTTTCCCCTGTGAGGAGAGCTGGGGGAGCTGGGGAAGCTGGGGAAGCTGAGGACGTCTGTAGAGACGCGCCATGGCGCGTCTGGGAAGAAGATATGAGAGCGTATCCGAGTGCTTTTGTTCCTGAACCAATCCTACCCAATTGGGACTTCCGATTCACTCTGAAAGGACATCAGGATTGGGTTAGTGCTTTGGCAATAAGTTCAGATGGACAAATTCTTGCCAGTGGTAGTTTAGATAAAACCGTGAAGCTGTGGCATCTAGAGACGGGGGATCTGATTCACACATTTAGTGATCATCAACAGGGAGTCCTCTGTCTTAGCTTAAGCCCTGATGGTAAATGGCTGGCGAGTGGGGGATTTGATCAGACGATTAAGGTCTGGAAACTAGAGACTGGAGAATTATGCCATACGTTGACAGGTCATAACGGTTCGGTGCGATCGCTGGTGATTATGCCAGATAACCAAACTCTGATCAGTGGTAGCTTTGATCAAACCATTAAGCTATGGCACTTGGATCAGGGAAAATTTGTGCAGGATTTAGTTCAAGACGCCGGAAGATTATCCGCGATCGCCTTAAGTCCAGATGGCAAAACCCTTGCCAGTGGCGGCGGAGATGGCATTATTGATTTATGGCATGTTCAGCCGTTTGATCTAGACTTCAGTCTCACCGATAATCTGAGTTCGATTAATTCCCTTGCCTTAAGTCCCGATGGGCATCGGTTAGCTGCTGCCTGTACCGATGGTACTCTGAAGGTATGGCAACTCGATAGTGCTGAACGGGTAGAGAGTTGGCAATGTCCCTGTGCCCCCGCCATGTCGATTATTTTTAGCGATAACGGGCAAAGTGCGATCGCGGCTCATGCAGACGGTACGATTAAGATCTGGTGGCTAGGCATCGATGAACCGTTGCTTGTCTTGGACAATAACGATGCTGGTTCTGTGGTATCTGTGGCTCTAAGTCCAGATGGTCAGTGGTTAGCAGGAGGAAATCGGGATGGTACAGTTAAAGTTTGGCAGCAGTTATAGCGCTACGCGCCAGGGAAATAGGCAATAGGCAACACCTCGGACTTCGGCGTGAGCGCGGCTCGACTGAGCGCTCGCCGAACGTCCGAAGTCCTGTCGAAATTCAGGGTCAAGCGATTTTAATTTTTCTTTTATGTCCTAACCTTAATGCGTAGTGCTATATAAGATTTGTAGGGATGTGCCATGGCACGTCTTCAGGTTTGTGTAGGGGCGGGTTTTACTACTATCGTTTTTCACCTAACCATAAATGTAACTAAACCCGCCCTGACTATTACCGAATGGCTGTATTCATTCCCGTTCCCTATTCCCTATTCCCTGTTTCCTGTTCCCTTGACAAATGGCAAATGACAAAACAAACTGGCTTTTCATCGCTGAATCTGTTGCTATTGCCGCCTCATTTGTAGGAGCAATAGTAGCAGTTATATCTGAACAGATAATTTATGGATTAGCGCCTTTAGCGATTTCCCTGTTACTCAATCTAATTAACCGCCGTCGTGTTGTCCAACAGCTTCGGCGCAAGATCAACGATCGCACTCAAATTGACAATTTAAGCCGAGATATCCAAACCTTACGTGCAGATATCGCTCAACTGAAGCAACCTGACTCGAATCAGATGTCTAGAGAGGAACTGTCTGCTGTTGTCTCTACCGTTGAGGCAATTAATGAGAAGCAAAAGGCGTTACGAGGTTCTCTGGCTCCCCTACAATCAAAACTTGATGAATTGAATCAAAAATTCAGGCAGCGTCCTGAATTAGAACAGATTGAGACGTTAGCTGGGATTATCGTAGCTCTCAAACAGACCATCGATCAACTTCCCCAACCTGATCGCACCGCCGCTTCTGTCAACCCAGAGCGAGTGGAACAATTAGAACGTGCGATCGCGCAAATCCAACAGGAACTATCACAACTTCAGCCGTAAGCTGTCATACCAAATTCGGGTTAACTATTCCCCTTATAACCCAGTCCTTACCTTGCGAACTACTCTTCAGGAAGGCTTCGCATACATTCGTATAGCAGCGATTTCAATCGCCATGGCAAAAGGGGGTTCCTCTGGTATTTTACCCAAAAACGGCTCAGACAATTCGTAGACAGTCTAAATATAGGATAGCCGATTATTTATGTATTATAGCCATTTCCTGATAATTAATAGCGGAACACAATTTGCAACATTCGCGTCCATACTAACCACATCGAGCTGTTAATATTCAATAAGAATACGCCTCTGATCATTTTGCCAACTGTACAACCTCGTGCCAAAGCCAAAAACACAATCCCAGAGATTCCCCAAAGATGGAATCGCTCAGTTATGAATAAAAGACACCCTTCTCGCCTAACCACTATGTCACCTCTCTCCTTACTCTCCGACTCCCCGGTAAGTGTCTTGAGACTCTGGCGCTGGGGGACAGCACTTGCCACAGCCACATTTGCCAGTGGACTATTGATGACTCCCGCCGTTGACGCTCAATCCGCCGCACCGCAACCCATATTTGAGAACGTAAAACTGGGGCGACGATTTTCACCTGATCCGTTGATTATTCGGGGGATCAGTGGCGGTTCCGTTTCAACGCCAAATGTTTCGGGTCGTAGAGAAACACCAACTGGTTCTTGTATCGGATTTATTGATGAACAGCCTGATCATATCCTAGAGTTAACGTCTTTTTTCAACTATCTCAGCTTACAAGTGGAAAGCCCGGAGGATACTACTCTATTGGTGAGGGGTCCTGGTGGAAGTTGGTGTAATGATGATGCTGACGGCAAAAATCCTGGAATTTCGGGTCAGTGGTTAGCGGGAGAGTATAAAGTTTGGGTTGGCTCTTTTCAAGAAGATAAGTATCATCCCTACGTGATTCGGATTAGCGAAGTTCAACTGCTTAATCCGGGACCCTCTCGGCGTTGATGGGGTGAGGGGGAAGCGGGGGAAGCGGGGGGAGCAAGGGCGTGTTTAGATTAAGACGTACTTCCTAATTTCGCTGCCAATTCTCCTTTAATCCGATTGAGAATTGAAGTTTCATCTAATGATTCCAGAATGCGACTGACGACAGTTTTCGGGGCGTCTTCTCCCCAAGACGCACCATTGGCTAAATAAACTTTCGTCACTTGTCCAATTGCATAAGTGGAAACCCCCGCGACACCCGCCTGAGTCATAGCGACAGACAGATAAGGCGCTAAGGTAACTCCTCCAGTTGCAGGCGCAGAAAGTCCTAATAATCCCTTAATACTACTCAATCCCAATGTGGCTAAAACTTCGCTTGCACCAATTCCGCCCATACTCAGGGCAATTTTCTGTAGCAATCCCACCGCACCTTGCTGGGTCATGGAGATACCGTAGAGGCGAGATAATGCTAGAATCATCACTACATCTACAACCGTTGCCGTGAGTAGATCCAGAACCGTAACTGGATTGAGTGCGATCGCGACGGCTTTGGTCATCACCGCTTTCCAGATCACCTGATTGGCACTTTCGTCCCGAATCGCCATTTTCCGTTGCACCAGTTGTTCATTCACCTCACCCGCGTACATCATCGAATTTAGGGCGACTAAGGATTTACCTTCCCGGTGCAAAATTTCCAATATTTTCAGCTTTAATTCTTCTATCTGGGGAGTTCCCAGACGCCGTTGAATCGCCCGACTCCCATCAGCACGACGCACAGCTACTGCTTCTAACGGTGCAGCCGCCACCCGGACAATCTCAGCCGGAGATAACAACTGTTTGACCCGTTCATCACGAATTTTACGATAAATCGCCTCGCGATCGGCGTCGGGATATTGGTCTATTTTATTAAAGACGAGTAGCATTGGCTTCCCACTATCTCGTAATAGAGACAGAGCTTCATACTCGACTTTGGTGATATCCCCAGCAATAATAAATAGAATCAGATCCGCTTGTCTGGCAACAGTTACCGCTAACGCCTCACGGGTTTCCCCATTGACTTCATCAATCCCTGGCGTATCAATAAACTGAATTTGGGACTCCCCAATACTGGGTAACGCTACGCGCAGGATTTCCTGATCCGTGTTTGCCAAGGTTTCTTGACTTAACTGCCAATTCGCCGTTTGAGCATTCCGAGTCACCCCATGCAGCGCCCCGGTTTCAAACACAGGTTGTCCTAATAACGCATTAAGGACAGAGGATTTGCCCCGCCCAACCATACCAAACGCCGCGAGTTGCACACAACTGTGTTCTAGCTTGTCCAAGAGGTTAGCTAAATCCTCAATTTCTGATTCTAACCCCACTTGTTCTTGGCAGGTTAAGTCAAGATTACCGACTAACTCACGCAAAGAGTCTTGGGCGCGTTTGTGGTGGAGTTCCCCCTGAACCGCGTCAACACTCCACATTGCCCAATCCCAGTCTTGGTTTGAATCAGGAGAATTGTTAGTCAAAATTATACCTCCATTGGGAACCAAGGGCTTGGGAACCAAGCCCCTACGCTGTGGCTCAATCACCTTATCCGTCAAACCCTCCCCTACAATCCAATTAATCCTCACTATACGCTTCCATCCCCACACAAGAACAAACCAGATTGCGATCGCCAAAGGCATTGTTAATCCGCCCTACTGCCGTCCAAAACTTGTGTTCCTTTGTCCAGGGTGCGGGATAAGCCGCTTGTTCGCGAGAATAGGGGCGATTCCATTCCCCAGCAATTAACACCTCCGCCGTATGGGGGGCATTTTTCAGCAGATTATTCTCCTGATCAACCTCCCCGGATTCAATCGCCTTAACCTCCTGGCGAATCCCAATCATCGCATCACAGAATCGATCCAACTCTTCCTTCGACTCACTTTCTGTCGGTTCCACCATCATTGTTCCCGCCACGGGCCACGAAACCGTTGGCGCATGGAATCCATAATCCATTAACCGCTTGGCAATATCATCCACCTCAATCCCGGCTGACTTTTTCAAGCCCCGCAAATCTAAAATACATTCATGCGCCACTAAACCCGACTTCCCTTGATACAAAATCGGATAATAAGGCGCTAAGCGATGGGCAATATAATTGGCATTCAAAATCGCCACCTTCGTCGCTTGGGTTAACCCATCTGCCCCCATTAACGCGATATACATCCAGGAAATCGGTAAAATACTGGCACTTCCCCAGGGGGCTGACGCCACAACGCCAACGGAGTCACTATTGGGTACTGTTCCATAACCTTTCACAAACGACACATCCGGCAAAAACGGCATTAAATGAGACTGTACCCCAATCGGTCCCATCCCCGGACCCCCGCCTCCATGGGGAATACAAAAAGTTTTGTGTAAATTTAAATGGCAAACATCTGCCCCATAATCCCCAGGGCGACATAATCCCACTTGGGCATTCATATTCGCCCCATCCAGATACACCTGTCCACCCTGGGCGTGAATCGTATCGCAAATTTCGCGAATGTCTTCCTCAAAAACGCCATGGGTAGACGGATACGTCACCATCAACGCGGCTAAATTCTGGCTGTGCTTTTCTGCCTTTGCCTTCAAATCATCTAAATCAATATTTCCTTGGTCATCACAGGTAACAGCAACCACCTTTAATCCTGCCATAACCGCACTGGCTGGATTGGTTCCATGGGCAGATTGGGGAATCAAACAAATATGGCGATGTCCCTCACCCCGATGTTCATGATACTGGCGAATCACCAGTAATCCTGTATATTCCCCTTGCGCCCCCGCATTAGGTTGTAAGGAAATCCCGGCAAATCCGGTAATTTCAGCTAACCACCTCTCAAGCTGCTGGAATAAAAGCTGATATCCTTGGGTTTGAGACAAGGGGGCGAAGGGATGAATCTGGCTAAATTCCGCCCAAGTAATTGGCATCATCTCGGCTGTGCCATTGAGTTTCATCGTACAGGAACCCAAGGGAATCATTGAAGTTGTCAGGGATAAATCCTTGGCTTGGAGACGATGAAGATAGCGCAATAACTCGGTTTCTGAATGATAACGGTGAAAAACCGACTCAGTAAGATAGCCACTGGTGCGGGCAAAAGGAGGTTCAAACCCGTCAACCTCTCGTTTCAGCAGAGAATCCACAGGAAACGGTAGCGAATCAATACCCTCGACGCCAACTGATCCGAAAATATCCAGGAGAGTCACCACATCCTGGAACGTTGTCACTTCATCCAGGGTAATCGCGATCGCACTTTCATCCAACACCCGCAGATTCATCCCCCTGGCTTGCGCCGCCTTGAGAATATCGCCGATTTCCTGGCTATCTAACTCAACCCGTACTGTATCAAAGAACGGTTGTGAACTAATGTTATAACCCAAACGTTCCAACCCGGCTGCCAATATCACCGTTAACCGATGCACCCGCTGGGCAATTTGCTTAAGCCCCTCTGGTCCATGATAAACCGCATACATACTAGCAATCACCGCCAGCAAGACTTGGGCGGTACAAATATTACTCGTGGCTTTATCCCGACGGATATGCTGTTCCCGAGTTTGGAGGGCAAGGCGCAAAGCAGGTTTACCTTGGGCATCTTTAGACACACCCACAATTCGCCCCGGAATCTGGCGTTTATACGCCTCACGGGTGGCAAAATATGCCGCATGAGGTCCACCGTATCCCAGGGGAACACCAAAGCGTTGCGTCGTTCCCACGGCAATATCTGCACCGAATTCACCTGGGGGTGTGAGCAGGGTGAGACTCAAAGGATCAGCGGCAACTGTGACTAAACCGCCCGCCTCATGTACCTGAGTTACAAACTCCCGGTAATCGTAAATCGTGCCATCGGTAGCCGGATATTGTAGTAATGCCCCAAAAATTGGCGACTCCAAGTCAAACGTCTGATGATCCCCAACAATAATCTCAATTCCCAAGGGTTTGGCACGGGTTTGCACCACCTGAATCGTTTGCGGATGGCAATCCTGCGACACAAAGAAGGCATTGGCTTTGGTTCTGCACAAGCCATAACTCATACTCATCGCTTCCGCCGCTGCTGTTCCCTCATCCAGTAACGAGGAATTGGCGATATCCAAACCCGTTAACTCAATAATTAAGGTTTGAAAGTTTAGCAATGCCTCCAGGCGCCCTTGAGCAATTTCAGCTTGATAGGGGGTGTAGGCGGTATACCAGCCCGGATTTTCCAGAATATTCCGCTGAATCACGGGTGGGGTGATACAGTCGTGATATCCCATACCAATGAACGAGCGAAACACCTGATTTTTTGAGGCAATATCCCGAAGGTGGGCAAGGGCAGCTTTTTCGCTTTGGGCGGGGGGTAAGTTGAGGGGATGATTTAACCGAATGATGGAGGGAACCGCGACATCAATCAATTCATCCAGGCTGGAGTAACCCAATGCCTCCAGCATTTGCGCTACGTCTTCAGCATTGACACCAATATGCCGTCTGGCAAAAGAATCAGTTGATAGGAGATGATCCGCCGCCGAAAGCGTCGGCTGAGAATCATGAGAGAAGCTATTGAGGGTTGTGTCTGGATTAACTGAGACATTTGAGTTCGCCATATCAAACCGATTCATTCAAGGTGTTTTGGTGCATCAAGCCGCTAGAGTCAGCGTGACTCCTTATTATTTTTTAACAAACCATTCATAATTGTGCTGTCATTCGTCATTTGTTAATTCGCTTCCCCTGCTTCCCCTGCTTCCCCTGCTTCCCCTGCTTCCCCTGCTTCCCCTGCTTCCCCTGCTTCCCCTGCTTCCAGACGTAGCTTGCTACGTCTCTACATTGCTCCCCCTGCACCCTTCAGCTTACTCCTCGCCCTCAACCTGAGCCTGATATTCAGACGCCGACAACGTGTCTTCCAATTCATCGGAATCATTGACTCGCACTTTCAGAAACCACCCTTCACCGTAGGGATCTTCCGCAATCTGTTCAGGTGATTCTACGACAGCATCGTTGCGTTCAATCACCGTTCCCGTAACTGGCGCATACATATCCTCAACGGCTTTCACCGATTCAATCGTGCCAAAGGTTTCCCCTTTTTCCAAGGCACTATTCACATCAGGCAGTTCGATGAACACGATATCACCTAACTGATCGATGGCAAAGGCACTAATCCCAATCGTGGCAATTTCCCCATCGAGTCGTACATACTCGTGGCTGTCTAGATACTTTAAGTCTTCTGGATACTCTAAAGCCATTTCATGTCCTCAAGAAAGCAGCAAAGCTAAGTGTACAACTTCTGATCGCGCCATAATAAACGCTATGGATAAAGAAACTCTCAAACGACGGCTCTTAGGTGAGTTTAGCTGGAAACGACTGGTGCGATCGCTCATTTTCATTTACGCCTTCTTTGCCCTATACGTCTTCTTTATGGCAGATCGGATGATTTTCCTACCGCGCCCCTCCAGCTACCCAGACACCCCTGACATTCTCAAATTGACGACGGCTGATGATCTCCAGATTTCCGCCGTTTACTTGCCCAATCCGACAGCTACCTATACGATCCTCTATATTCACGGGAATGCTGAAGACATAGGTGAGATTCAGCCCCTACTGCACCATCTGCACAGTCTCGGATTTAGCGTCTTTGCCTACGATTATCGCGGCTATGGCACAAGTCAGGGAAGTCCCTCTGAACAGAATGCCTATCGCGATAGTGACGCCGCCTTTACCTATTTAAAAGAGCAACTGGGAGTACCCCCCGAACAAATTATCGCTTATGGACGTTCTGTTGGCGGCGGTTCAGCCGTCGATTTAGCCACCCGTCACCCGTTGGCAGGTTTAATCCTCGAAAGCAGTTTCACCTCAGCCTTTCGCGTCGTGCTACCCATCCCGATTTTGCCTTTTGACAAATTTCCCAACCTAGACAAGATTAGCCAGGTAAACTGTCCCGTCTTAGTCATCCACGGTACTGCTGATGAAACGATTCCCCTCTCCCACGGAAAACGCCTATTTGCCGCCGCCCCTGAACCGAAACGCTCCTTCTGGGTAGAGGGTGCAAGTCATAATGATCTGTTCTGGGTGGCTGGAGAGCAATATGGGGAAGCATTACAGGAGTTTGCCCAGTTAGTCGCTAAAACGCAATCCCCCGACGAATGACATAAGACAAATGACATAAGACCAATTACCAATTCGTCAAGAAAGAATGACATCACCCCTGCTATTTTTGGTAAAATTCACTATAATTAATTTGGAAGGTATATATTCCGGGTAATTTACAACATTGTTTACAACCGTACTGCCTCAAACGAAACAACCCTTTGGGTCAATCCCTGATGACCTATTTGACGCCATTGACACCCTCAAGCGGGAACTCAACGCCGTTATCCTTGCCCACTACTACCAAGACCCCGATATTCAAGATATTGCCGATTATATTGGCGATTCTTTAGGACTTTCCCGCCAAGCTGCTGATACAGATGCAGATGTTATTGTCTTCGCGGGTGTTCATTTCATGGCAGAAACTGCCAAAATTCTCAATCCCAACAAACTTGTTCTTCTACCCGATTTAGAGGCAGGTTGCTCTCTGGCTGATAGTTGTCCCCCGGATGCATTTGCCCAGTTTAAGGCAGAACACCCTGACCATTTGGTCATCTCTTATATCAATTGCTCCGCCGAAATTAAGGCGATGAGCGACATTATTTGCACCAGTTCCAACGCCATCGATATTGTCCAGCAAATTCCCCCAGATCAACCGATTATTTTTGCCCCAGATCGGAATTTAGGACGCTATGTGATGCAGCAGACGGGTCGTGATTTGCTCCTGTGGCAAGGGAGTTGTATTGTTCACGAAACCTTCTCAGAAAAAAGAATAGTCCAGCTACAGATTGAACATCCTGACGCCGAGGTAATTGCTCATCCCGAATGCGAACCTCCAGTATTACGTCACGCCAGCTATATTGGCTCAACCACCGCGCTGTTGAAGTATTCGCAAACCAGTCCCCGTTCCAAGTTTATTGTGGCGACAGAACCGGGAATTATTCACCAAATGCAAAAGCAAATGCCAGATAAGCGCTTTATTCCAGCGCCTGCCACGAATAATTGTAACTGCAATGAATGTCCGTTCATGCGGTTAAATACGCTGGAAAAACTTTATCTAGCGATGAAGCAACGTCAGCCAGAAATTACCTTACCTGAACACATTCGGATTGCGGCGTTACAACCGATTCAGCGCATGTTAGACATGAGTGCTAAGGTTAAGGTTTAAGTTCAGCAAAAATTAGGGCAGGATTTACGCTTTCTTTCAGACACAATAACAAGGTGGGGAAGGGCGGATTTTGTGGAAACGTTATTGGTTTCTTGGTTAATTTTCGTCCTAAACCCACCCCTAAATGGGATTTTATGCTGCGATATCAGATTGATATATTAACCTAAAACCGGACAACAAAACCCACCGGATTTTCCAGCGCGATCGCACGCCAAAGATGTAGGGGCGGGTTTAGGGTTAAAATGAATTAACCAACCTCAAACTGCACAACGAAACCCGCCCTAATCCCAACTAACCCCACAAATCCTGCCGAGGTATTTCTTAATGAGCCAGCTTTATAAAAAAGGACTTTATTTAGAATATTTTACGGTTGGCTATAACATCCTTGAAGCCGTTGTTTCTATTCTTTTAGGCGCGATTAATAATAGTATTGCATTAATTGGATTTGGACTCGATAGTATTGTTGAATCCTTATCAGGATGTATTTTAATTTGGCGTCTCAGCCAGCATCAAAACCTAACACCGGAATCTGAAGCTAAAATTGAGCGACAAGCTACCCAGTTTGTGGCAATTACATTTTTCTTAATGGCTGGGTATATTGGATTTGAATCGCTGAGGAAGTTAATTAACCAAGATGTTCCAGAGCCATCATTTATGGGTATACTTCTGGCTCTACTTTCATTGATGATTATGCCCCTGTTGGCATGGCAAAAAAATAAAGTTGGCAAACAACTCAATAGTAAAGCGCTGATTGCCGATGCCAAAGAAACATTGGTGTGTTCCTTTCTTTCGGTGGCATTACTTTTAGGGTTAGTGGGGAATTACTGGTTTAGCTTTTGGCAAGCTGATCCGTTTGCCGGATTTATTATCGTATTTTATTTGATTAAAGAAGGCTGGGAAGTTTGGGAAGAGGCTCACGAATCTGATGTTGACTGAATCACTATACCATGTCTCTAAATTCAATAAGTCACCATTTGTAGGGGCACGATAGTATCCATTGGTGTCAACTTAAGCCACAACCCCCTCACCCCCAGCCCCTCACCCCCAGCCCCTCTCCCACCCTGGGGAGAGGGGAGCAAGAAAGGTGTTATATTCCAGACATAGGCAGCTACATCTTTTATCATTAATCATTCCGGTTCCCCTTCTCCTATGCAACAAAAGCGAAGCATCCTCTGTCCTCCCCCCGTGCAAAAAAAGCGAAGCATCCTTAGTCCTCCCCCCTGCCAAAAAAGCGAAGCATCCTCTGTCCTCCCCCCTCTTGTAGGGGGGAACGAGGGGGGTAGGGGGGAATGAGGGGGGTAGGGGGGAACGAGGGGGGTGGGAGAAGGGGTTAGGGGATGAGGGTGAAACGCTTGTCAGTATTAGTTCTCACCTTAAGTTGACACCAATGCACGTCGGTGCGCCCCTACAATTTGTCAAAGAGATTGCGAATATAACCCCATCGTTTACCCATCTGAATGGGCGCTAATCCATCACTAAAAGACCTGACTTGATCAAATTCCGGTGAAATGACCCGATCGCCCTTTTTATTGATATACCCCCAAAACGATCCAATTTTGACGGCGGCTAATTCCTGGGAAAAGGGTTGCGCCGCATCAAATTGTGGCTCAATAACCAATTCTCCAGTAGGATTAATATAGCCCCAGCGATCGCGCAATTGAACCGGGGCAAGTCCTTGGGCAAATGAACCCGCCGCGTCAAAGTTCGCGGGAATCACCAGTTGACCGTTTGAGTCACAATATCCGTATTTACCTGCCAGTTGTACCGCCGCTAATCCTTCTGAGAACAACTCCGCCTGATCAAACTGAGTCGGAATTACCCATTTACCAATTTTATCGATATAACCCCATTGATCTTCTACCTTCACCGCCGCTAACCCTTCACTGAACCGAGTCGCTTGATCAAACTGGGGAGAAATTACCCATTGACCGGATAAATCGATATACCCATACCGACTACCAATTTTTACTCGCGCTAATCCTTCCGCAAACTGATCCGCCTGATCAAAGTCTAAACGAGTGATCAGGTGTCCCGTTTTGTCAATATAGCCCCACTTGTACCCCATTCGCACTCGCGCCCGTTCCTCCTGAAACGAATCCAGCCAATCAAATTCAGGCTGAGTGACAAGATTACCAAAGCGGTCAATATAACGATATTCAGCCCCAACGCGGCGATGGGTAAACCCTTGTGCCTTTACTTGTGCAGTGTTGAAGGGAACCGATTGAGCATAGACGTGCGATCGCAAGGCGTTGGCTAAGGTATCATTATCCTGGCGCAAGCCCTCGTAGAAAAATAACACCTCCCCGGCTAAACCGCGATCGCGATTGTACTCAATTACCTGGACTAAATCCTGGGAACTGATGCGATACGACCCGCTTTTAATCAGGATTCCCGGTATCACCGTAGACAATTGTACTGGGTTTAATTGGTCATGCACCAACCGATCAACAAGCTGTTTATAACTAGCAAAATCCCGGCGATAGAATTGGGGATGTATCATATCCACCAATCCCTGATCCGCCCAGGCTTGGTTATCTTGTAAATACTCCTGGAATCCCCAAGGATAGGGACTAGGTGCGATTGAAATTATCAGTTCTGGATTAATTGCTACCACCTGTCGGTATAGACGAGTGAGGAAATCCGTTAGCAAATCCGCCCGCCATTGTAACCATTGGGAGTCTTTTGGGTTGTTAGGCGGTTCTTGGTTGAACTGCTGCACATAGCGTTGTACCGTTTGGGTATCATACCCCCCTTCTGAGGGTAGGGCGGGTAAGCGGTCATCTCCCTGGATTCCAGCAATATCGTAATTTCTAATAACTTCCAGGATAAGTCCCATAACAAAATCCTGCACCTGGGGGTCAAACGCATTTAGCCATTCAAAGTTATTTTTGGTGAGTAAATTCCCTTGGCTATCCCGCGCCGCCCAATCAGGTTTTTGGGCAAGTAAGCGTCCACCCTTTTGATTATAGGAACTGGCAAAGCCATATTCAAACCACGGAATTACGGCTAATCCCACGTTCTTAGCCGCTTGAATCAGTTCAGCTAGGGGATCTCGCCCAGTAAAGCGCGGGTCAATTTCCAGTCCCATGATATCTTGCATCAGGCGACTGGGATAAAGCGTCGCCCCATTATTCCAAACCACCGGAAAAACTACATTAAATCCAGTGTTGGCGAGGAAATCCATCGCCTCAGCTATGTTTTTTGAGGTATTAAAAACTTGGCTATCGGTAGTCGTTAGCCAAACGCCTCGGATTTCTAGTGAGGATAATTTTTGGGCGTTTGTAGTCAGCGCTTTAGCGCTTCTGGCACTAAAGTGCCTACTACGAACCCAGCTTAAGTCAACGCCATTTTGCTGCAATCTTACTAATGCAATTCCTTCGGAAAAGGGTTCGGCTTCATTCAGTTGCGGATCAACAATAAATGTGCCAGTTTTATCAATATATCCCCATTTCTCTCCCAGTTTGACCCTCGCCCGTTCTTGGCTAAAGGAATCCGCATCATCAAATAAAGGTTCAATCGCGATGATATCCCAACCCGGAACATACTGTTGGGGAACGCCAGGAAGTTTTAACGCCCGACTAATCAGTGCAGCCACTTCGCCTCGTGTCGCATTGCGATTCGGGTGTAGGCGTCTGACATCTGGATAGTTAACGACTAAAAACTGACGGGTTGCGGTTGCGATCGCGCCTCGTGCATAATTGGGAATAGCCGCCGCATCATCATAGTATTGTTGAAGAATTGAGTTAGGATTCGGGTCACGGTCATACTTTAACCCACTCACTAATGCTACCAGCGCTTGCACACGGGGAATGGGTTGATTGGGGCGAAAGGTTCCATTCGGATAACCGGAGAAAAATGCAGCACGGGTAACGGTTTGAATCGCGGAATTTGCCCAGTGATTGGCGGGTACATCGCGAAAGTTGATGGCATCGCGCACCGGGGTAACTTGGGGAAAAGCCTTATTTAAAATTGCCGCAAATTCAGCCCGGGTAACGGAGTTATTGGGGCGAAAGCTACCATCCGGATAACCACTGATAATTTGGCGGCTAAAAAGCTGGTGAATTGAGTCTTTTGCCCAATGGGTTTGGGTATCGGCAAAGCTGGAATCGGTGGAGATCGTCATTTGTCATTTGTTTTATGTCTTATGTGAATTATTCCCACTGTAGGGTTAAGGTATTATCGAGGTTCAATTTTACGCGATCGCGAAACTTTATTTCATTATTATACATTATAAAGAATCAGTTTTAAATTAGACGTACTATTGTCCATAATAACGTGTTTATTATTAACTCACTTTAAAGCGCGATCGCGAATGGCACGCTACACCAATGTTAAACTCAATCTAAGATAAAGAAAGTCGCGATCGCAATCCTAGTTCATGTCATTTACCTATTCTCCCGGAAACCTACCCTTTCAACGCCTGCGCGATGTGCGTGGGGCGCTGCTGCAACTGCATAAAGCCCTTCTCCACTCGGAACGCGATAGGTATGAACGGTTTCATGGGCGTATTCGTTCAAAAGGAGAGTTTTTCCAACTGGTTGTCCAAGATGAATGGTTTAGTTGGTTACGCCCTTTCTCTCAATTTATTGTCCAGATTGATGAAGCTTTGAGTGCCAAAGAACCGATAACGTTGCATCAGGCAAATGAGCTTTTAGACGAAGCCCGTTCTCTGGTTTCTCCTGATGAAGCGGGGACAAATCGAGAGCAACGTTACTATCAAGCAATTCAACGTGATCCCAATATTGCCCTGATGCATGCTGATGTGTCAAGACTGCTTTCAAAGAATAAGTAGGGCTTGCTGCACTACCCAGAAACCCTGAGCCATCAATACTTTGATGTCCAGCAAATCACTCCTAATAAAAATGTGCGGGCTTGGTAACCAAGCCCCTACGCCCCCTCACCCCCTCACAACCTATCTTGATAATAAATTTGGATTAAATTTTCCAATTTCTCATCAGGACAACATTCAATCAACGCTTCAAATACCTCTAGCAATTTGGCACCACTTTCTCCTAAAGTTGGACTCAATCCCCAAACATCCTGTACCCAGTCTTGAGGACGTTCATCGTCAAATACTAAACGTTCTAAGAGTTGCTTGGCTTCTGTTTTGGAAATCGGTTCTTTGTCATTTCTCATGGGTAATTAGTCATTCGGGACTTATAGTTGGGGACAGTTCCTCACAAACTGAAATGCATGTCACCCCTCAATTATTGGTCAAGCGTTTCCATTTGATAACGAATAGCTGCAATTCCTTGCTCATTTCCTAATTCTTCAAAAATCGTCAAGGCATTTTGATAAGACGTTTGCGCCATTTTATCTTTCTTTTGTTGACTGTAGATTATCCCCATATAGTATAAAGATAAAGCTTGCAACTCAGGGATATTTTCAGCGTTGAAAATATCTAAGGCTTGCTGGTGAAAGTCTAAAGCTTGGGTATAATCTTTTAAGTTTTGATGGGATAATCCTAGGTAATAAAGAACCTCTCCTTCTAATATATTTTCGTCCAAGTCCTGATAAATGCTTAACGCTTCTTTAAGGGAATCGATCGCTTGCTCATTTTGATCTTGAGCGAAATAAAGTTTGCCAATATTGCCCAATACAATGCCTTCACTGCGGCGATTATCCACTTCTCGGAAAAGTGCCAGTGACTTTTGGTGCAGATCCAGTGCTTGAGAATATTGTTCTAGACTTGAATAGACTGAACCCATGTAATCAAGGATGATCGCTTCTTGGTAAGGATCATCGAAGGTTTTGGCTAGGCTTAAGGCTTGTTCGTAAGCGTTTAGTGCATCATCATACTGTTGACGATTCTCATAAATTAGACCCATCTGAGTCAAAGCTATGGTTTCTTCTACGGGGGCTTCGACTTGCTTAAACAAGTTTGATGCTTCCTCTAGTCGATTCAACGCCTCCTGCATTTGACCTTGCTGATACAGATCAATTCCTTCCTCTAGCAACTGTTGGGCTGCACCCAGTTGATTTTGAGGGATTTGGGCTTGTACCTGGGTTGATAGAGATAGGGACAGATTAGGGGATAGGGAAATCGGCGATAGTAATGTTAACAGCAGCGTCGCTGTTGCCAAGCTGAGAGAGTGAAGTTGTTGGGGTAGGGATAAATAGGTCATGAGGCTAAAATCGTAGTTTACAGGATCGAGCAGATTACACCATTAAAAAGCAGAAGGCAAAAGCAGAAGCAAAATTTCAAGCTACAGTCTCACCAACCGCCTTGGGTTAAAATCCAAGGAACCAAAAGTTTTATATTCTATTTTAATAGAAACCCCTTTTTTGCCCTGGCGACTAGAAGTCCTGGCGACTAGAAGTCGCAGCTACACAAACAAAGTCCGCCTGCGCGGACTAGCTTAGGGGCTGCTGAATAAGTGTTGTGGTGAGGGGGAGCGGGGGAAGCTGGGGAAGACTTCGGCGTGAGCGCGGACCCCTGAGCCTGTCGAAGTTCAGTCGAATGCTGGGGGAGCTGGGGGAGCAAGGGTACATTTTTCCTGAGCAAAGTGATGCCATACTTATGAAGGATGCTACCCGATTTCATTGAATCAAACTCTCTGTCAATAAAGCTCAAAGTATTGATGGTTAAGGATTTTGGCTTTGTGCAGCAAGCCCACTGACAAAGATGCAAGATATCAGTTTGAACCCGTTAAAACGGGTTTTAGCTTTTAGCCCGTAGACGCGGAGCGGCTTCTCTTCGAGTACTTTAGTTCAGGGCTTTAGTTCTAATTCTAGAGATTGAAGCCAAAGGGAGGCAGGATGTGTTCAATATCCGATCCTAAACGGATCGTGACGCCAAACGTCTCTTGCCATGTTCCCACTACACTGGTGAAGAAATAGGAACTATTCGCATCTAACTCTTGTTCGACTAAACTCTCGGTTTGATCACTAATCTGTAATATTAGACCCTCTGGGAAACCCGTTGGCGACTCTGTGCCTAAAATTATCAGTAACGCCCATTCGGGGACGGTTGCAGATAAGAGGGGCCAGGTTATGGCATATAAGCGCAGGGGGATGTCTGCCACCTGGAGATTACGATACGCGCCTTTGGCTTGAGGTGGAATCTCGACGTTATTGTACTCCAGTTGTTGCACGATCGCATCCAATTCGGCGGTGGGCGATCGCATGGCGGTAGCGGGGGTTAAACTAGGCAAAAGTTGCCAGGAGAGTTCTTGAGCAAGTTCGTCTAGTTCATCCTGTAACCAGTGTCCCACATTAATTACGTTTCGGGTGATGCGGCTGAGTACATCAGACAGGTAGTTTCGGAGGGTGGGTTGGCTTTGGGGATCGGTTTGCAGTTGATACAGCCAAGTGCGTAACTCAGAACGGGTGAGTACGAGGGTGGCTTGTTCCCAGGTTAAATGGTGCCAAAGTTGAGATGTCGGAGACTGAAGTTGGGGGAGTTGGGTTTCCAGGTGCGATCGCATCTGGGCAAGTTGCAGGCGGCGATCACTGGGAATGGGGGGGAGGGGAATGGCGCTGGGGGTTAAACAGCGTAATTCTAAGAGGAGGTGACTGGGTTCGGTGTCGAAGCAATCGAGGGGGAATGAATACGTCCAATCCTCCTCAGGGGTTAAGCCTAGAGTATCCCGGTGTTCGATGAGTTGGGGATAGGAGACAAACCCTTTCACCACGGCGGTTTCCTCTTCCTCTTGTACGTCTACCACGACGTAGAAATGGGGGATAAATTCGGGAATATCGACAACGGTTCGGGGTAAGGATACTTGATCATCCGTTAGGCTACCTTGGGCAATTAGACAGAGGTTAAACCCATTGACTTGAAGATGACAAACCGCTTCAATGAGATTTGCTGTCGCAGAGTTGAACAGGGAAGTGCGATCGCGATTTACGGTTAAATCAGAACTACGTTCGGCTAACCATGACTCAAAGCCAAATAAGGCTAAAGCATTGAGATAGGTTTGCCATTGGCGTTCCTCATTAGCAATGGGTTGGGCGAGGTGAACGGCTTGTTCAATCGCATCGTCAGACAGGTGGATGGTTTCAATGGCGAAAGCGTCACCATCAAGCCCGGGTTGAGTGGTTGAGTAGAAAGTCATGATATATTACTCCTGTTATCTAGATAATGGCAGAGTCTTTTAGCAAAGAGGCTGCGGGTTTTTTGATGGCGTTCATGGGTAGCCGTACTCGCTTCTGTCGCCGCGTCTTCGATCACCTGAGTGACTTGTTCGGCGATCGCCTCTTGAATCTGGTGATGAACAGTTTGCAGGCGTTGGCGATTGGTATAGCGTTGGGCTTTCTCCAGGATGCGATCGCTTAAATAAACCAGTAATTCTCGTTGAATATCAGCACGAAAAGCTTTCAGTTTCAGTAAACGGCTGACTTGAAATTGTCCTTTATAGTTAAAGTTGCGGGCAATATCGGACATGGATTGTCCTTGACAGTGAAACAGATGCAACGCGGTGAGAAACTGTTGGGCTTTTTGGGAATCTCGGCGCTGTAACTTCCGAGTGCGATCGCCGGTGATTTGGGCAATGGCTTGATCTAAACCCTGAAGAAACTGTTGGCGATAGGCGGTTAAAAATTCGCTTTGTTGATCGGGTGTGGGTTCAGAATAGGGGACATCTAGGGGTTCATTTGGCGTTGCATCCAAGGATTCGCTTTTTAACTTCCCACCGCGTACATAAATTCGGTACTCACGCAGTCGAGAGGCGATGAGTTGCAGTTGGCGCAGGAGGGGTTCTGGGCGTAGGGGAGAGGAGAGGCGATGCGCCATTTGTTGTAATTGTTCGGGGGTGGGGGGGTGACATTTTCCTTTAACTCCAGCGAGACGTTGTTTTAGGCGTTGACTGCGGTAGACGGCGTGATAAGCATCGAGAAGGTGTTGGGCGCGTTGGATTTCCGATGGGGTTAAGTTGTGAAACTCGGTGAAAATCCGGTGGAGTTGTTTGGGTTTGGTATCATTTAAGATTGCCCAATCACTGACTAAATAAATCCCATGTTCGAGTAGAAACTGATTTAGGGGTTTATGGTGTTTCACCCGACGGGTTGTCCAAGTGGCGAGGCTGCTTTGTTCGGGGTCAAAACTCTGTAAGATTTCATCCAGGAAGGATTGGTAGGTGGGAGAATGGCGGCGAGGTTTACCGATTTCTTCGTCTAAGACAAAGGGTAATAAATCGTTACTGGTAAAGCCATGTTCCGCACCAAACCGACTGGCTAACCCCCGACAAACAGCGTCAATTTGCTGTGACATAAAGCATTTGAGACAAAGTTGAGCCATACTACTCTGATCAGCTTCCTGCATCCAGTACCAGAGTTGACGCTGAACCTGGGTATCAGAGACTTGCGTCTCTGGGGTAAAATCAGGGAATGATTCCAGGAAAAATGCCTTTGCTGTGGTAATTTCCCGGACTTGGCGTTTCCCGGCTGCATCAATCGCGATCGCACTCCAATATCGGGAAGCTGTGTTAGTGGGGATTTTTACGGCGCTCAAATGGTTGCTCATCACTCGTGTATCAGGGGCTACGTGGGCGGGGGTATCGTCTCAAGGGTTGTACCTCCATAGTTTAAGATTGATTGGCGAGAATCAAGGGTTGTTCAGTCGGATCTAACTCTGAGCGGCTGGAACTTATGCAGAACAATTTTCGTAGAGCCATCCTCGGCGCTAAACCGTTAATTGTTGGAATTAAAAGCACGCACAAAGGCTGCGATCGCGCCTTTACCCCAAGGTGTTAACTTATCCTGAGTCGATCCCAGCGTTTCCCCAGGATTTGATTATTGGCGTAACATCACCGGACGCAAGACCCAGAGTAGAATAGCGATACTCAGAATAATCGCCGTAGGATTATCCCCATACTGCAATAACGGCGTCGGATCGATAGGTGGAGTCAATAAAAAATCAATATAATTTTAAACAGTTCTTGCATACATTATGCAAATACCATCTAAGCTGTTCGGCATTTAAACCTTAATCAATAACGGCGAAAGCCTTGTAGTGCGTTTAGCGAAGCCATGCCGCAGGCTTTGCATCTTGCTCGCTACTAATACCCAATTTAAATGCATGACAGCTTATTTTGTATCAAAGTTTAGGGGCTGTTTCACCGGGATGGGAAAAGAAACTATCAATAGCAAAACAAAAATGGATTAATAAATATAGATAGATAGGTAGGTAGGTAGGTAGGTAGGTAAATTTCACAAACCCTTTTTTTGCTTTGGCGACTAGAAGTCGCAGCTACACAAACAAAGTCCGCCTGCGCGGACTAGCTTATAAAGGGGGTGGCTAACCCGGATTTGGTATGAATTGTGTAGGGGCGGGTTTCACAACTATCTTTTCGGTTGTAACCCGATGTAACTAAACCCGCCCCGATTCAGCTTTTTAGACTTTGAGTAAATATGCCATGAAAGTAAAACTAAAACCTGAAGTACAAATTACAATTCCTGCCCCCATTCGCCAAAAACTCGGACTTCAAGAAGGAGATGAAATATTAATTCTCCTAGAAGGAAATGATCTAAAATTGCGAATCATTAAGCCTAAGCGACTACTTGCCCAAAAAACTTAGATTGAAAACTTAAATGGATGAAGGAGAAGCCGAAACGATTTCTCTGGCAATGAAACTTAATAATGTTATTCTTATTCTCGACGATAAAAAAGCACGTCGCGTTGCTAAACAAATTGGATTAAAAGTAATTGGCACAGTGGGGATGCTTTTATCCCAAATCTGAGGAACGCTACCCCCGTTATAACCTAGTCCGCACAGGCGGACTTTGTTTTTGTAGCAGCGATTTTAATCGCCTCTTCAAAAGGCTAGGTGGCTGGGAAGATGAACTATAGCTAGCCTGAATAAGTTGTGCAATACGGTGTACGATAAACTGTACGACTGAATCAAATAATAGGAGAAGACAACGATGAAAAAATATGTTTGCACCGTTTGCAACTACGAATATGATCCCGAAAAAGGTGATCCCGATGGCGGTATCGAACCCGGAACCGCTTTTGAGGATATCCCTGATGACTGGGTATGTCCCGTCTGTGGGGCGGCTAAATCAGATTTTGAACCCTTAGAATAATCATAACCCTGAGTAATGCAAGCACCTTGTCTCTTAAAATTGTCGTTATCGGTGGGGGTGCGGCTGGTTTTTTCGGCGCGATCGCATCTGCATCCGCTCATCCTCACACCCAAGTCATCCTGCTGGAAGCCTCGAAAACGCCTTTAACTAAGGTGCGGATTTCTGGTGGGGGGCGCTGTAATGTCACCCATGCGTGTTTTGACCCCGCCCTTTTGGTACAAGCCTATCCCAGGGGGGGGAAAGCCTTGCGCGGGGCGTTTACGCGGTTTCAACCCAAAGACACGATCGCCTGGTTTGAAGCCCAGGGGGTACACCTGAAAACCGAAGCGGATGGGCGAATGTTCCCGGTTACGGATACGTCGCAAACCATTGTGGATTGTCTCATCCATGCGGCTATAAACGCAGGGGTTCAGATTCGCACCGCGACTCCAGTTAAATCCATTCGCCTCACCTCTGGGTTTCAACTCCAGTTAAAAACCGGGGAAATAATCGAGTGCGATCGCGTGCTTTTGGCGACGGGAAGTAATCCCCTTGGTTATCGCTTTGCTAAGGATTTAGGTCATTCTATCCAATCCCCGGTTCCCTCTTTATTTACGTTTACGATATCAGACCCACGCTTACAGGATTTAGCTGGAGTTAGTGTAAATGATGTTCATATAAAACTACCAGAAGCCGGGAAAACTGTCAAGGAACAAACCGGACCCTTACTGATTACCCATTGGGGATTAAGTGGTCCAGCTGTCCTTAAACTGTCGGCTTGGGCGGCTCGATTTTTCCACGATTGTCACTACCAAACTCCTTTAGTGATTAATTGGCTTCCTCAATATACTCAAGACTATCTACGCCAGCTATTACTATCGGTTAAATCTCAACTTCCGCACCGTCATATCAGCACAAGTTGCCCAATTCCGATTCCGAAACGGTTATGGCAGAGTTTAATTAGCTATGTTGGTATTGACCCAAACAAACGCTGGGCAGAACTCTCGAAAAAAGCGCTGAATCAATTGGTACAAGAACTGAATCAGGGACATTATTTGATTCAAGGGAAGGGTGTTTTTAAGGAAGAATTTGTTACCTGTGGCGGGATAAATTTAAAAGAAGTGAACTTTAAAACCATGGAAAGTCGCTGCTGTCCGGGGCTTTACTTTGCGGGTGAAATCCTGGATATTGATGGAATTACGGGCGGATTTAATTTTCAGAATGCTTGGACAACGGCTTGGTTAGCGGGTCAAGCAATGGGGACAATGTAGGGGCGGGTTTAGGCACAATTGTAGGGGCGGGTTTAGGAACTAAATTAGATATTTACCGATAACTGAACAACAAAACCCGCCCTCCCCACCGATAACTGAACAACAAAGATTGCAAGGCGAGCGCCCCTCAAGGTTTGCAAGCACTAATGTTTAGAAAAAACGCTATAATAGGTAATCTATGTCTTCAAACTTGTGAGGATAGAAGTATGTATAAAATCCTAATAGTTTCTGCCCTAACTTTGATAACATTTGCTGGGAATGCCGTCAATGGCATAGCCCAGACATCGCCGCGATCGCCTGCATCATCTCCAGAAATAGATCCCGGATATTACATTGACCTGAATCGAGCGAAAAATCTAGCCCGACAAGCGGCTGAACAGATTAATGGTGGATTGAGGCAATATCGGGCTGAAGCGGCGATGCATGGTCCGGTACAAGATGCACCTTATACAGAGAACGACGATAATACCATAACATTTACCTTTAAAGGACGCCCTCCTGGTGCGACAATGTACACCGTAGAAACCAGCGTCACTGTCAATCAAACCAATGGCAGGGTAACGGTTAACTATAATAGACCGATTAGAAATTAGTTGAATCCTTTGCGAAAAACGTCCATGGCTTCACAATGAACCATGAACGATCAACTATGAACCCTGACGAAGATGAAATTTAGTGAACTGGTACAAAACCTTAATATCGACACCGATCGCACGAGTCTATTAGCTCATCCAGAGTGTGATCCAGAGGTTCAGGGAATCGCCCCCATTGACCAAGCCACCCGCAGTACGATCAGCTATATTGAGGGGGCTAAGTTTGCCGCTAGGCTGAAAACCACTGAGGCGAGGGTGTTAATTTTACCCCCGGATCACGGGTTACAACGACAAGCCACAGAACGCGGTATTGCTTGGATTGGCGCATCGGAACCCCGACTATTATTTGCCCGCGCGATCGCGCTTTTCTATCAACCCTGGAAACCTGCACCGGAAATTCATGCTAGCGCTGTGATTCACCCAGAGGCGCAGGTAGGGGAGGGGGTTTATATTGGGGCGCATGTAGTAATTCAGGCGAGGGTGAGGATTGGTAATGGGGTTTGTATTCATCCGAATGTGGTGATTTATCCCGATGTGCAAATTGGCGATCGCACAATTTTACACGCTAACTGTACCATTCATGAACGTAGCCAAATTGGGGCGGATTGTGTGATCCATAGCGGTGCGGTAATTGGGGCGGAAGGGTTTGGTTTTGTCCCCACTAAAGAGGGGTGGTTCAAGATGGAACAATCGGGATATACGGTTTTAGAAGATGGGGTGGAAATCGGCTGTAATACGACGATTGACCGTCCGGCGGTGGGAGCAACTCGGATTGGTGGTAATACTAAAATCGATAACTTAGTCCAAATTGGTCATGGGTGTCAAGTGGGAGGTGCTTGTGCGATCGCGGCGCAAGTTGGCTTGGCTGGGGGTGTGAATGTGGGGAATCGAGTAATCCTCGCTGGGCAAGTCGGGATTGCCAATCAAGCTAAGATTGGAGACGGCGCGATCGCCTCGGCAAAATCGGGGATTCATAATAATGTCGAAGCTGGGGCGATTGTCTCGGGTATTCCCGCTGTTCCCCATAAATTATTTTTGAAAGTATCCGCGATTTATCATCGGTTACCCCAAATGTATCAGACGTTAAAGGAATTAAAGAAAAACCCAGAGTGATAAGTAGTCAGACAAAAGAAAACGGCAGTGTATTAAGTTTTGCCAATCGCCCTCAAACCCTTACTGTTCCCTGTTCCCTGATTACCAAGGATTACCAATTAGGGTAAAGGAACTCCAAAAATAAGGATGGCTGTAGTTTTGGTTAATCGACGCCGGAAAATCAGGGGGTAAGGGAATACTACTCTTAGTGGTAATTAAGCGATCGCCTTCTCGTTGCACTTCACCTCTAAGCATTGCCAGTTGTGCCTTTCGCAAGGCTTCAGCTTTAGTAGAACTTTGTTTAAGGTTCTCATAAAATGTGGTCATTAGTCCCAGTGTCCCCTCATCGCTAACATACCAGAGACTGCCTAGGGCTGACTTGACTCCAGCTTGTACCGCTAACCCCGTAAATCCTAACTCGGCTTCCTCATCTCCTAACGCCGTGCGACAAGCACTTAAAACCAACAGTTCCACCGTCGGTTTATGCCAATCTAACTGCCACATCTGATCCAGGTTGAGTTTATTATTGTCCCACAACTGAATGTAAGAGTTGGCAGGTTTTCCCGGTTGAAATTCAGCATGGGTGGCTAAATGCACAATACCATACGCCACTTTTCGGCGGGCTTGCTTGAGATTATTTAAGGTAAACTCTTCATTCAGAAAGGATTCACCTTGCCACACTTGATCAGCAATCACCTGTAACTCAATGGGAACACCAGGTAAAGATGCCTTATCCCGAAATTTTGAAGCCCCCATTGCCAACACCGAATCATCTCTGACATCTTGATAACGAGTATCGGTGAGACTGAGGCTAGGCATTAAGCCGACACTATAGTTCTCAATGATAAACTGATCCCCATCATACAAGGCGGCAATGGGTATGGAACGCAACCCCGTATCCATAACGAATGCCAAATGCTTGATGTCTTGCGCGGCTAAATCGGCGGCGATGGGTTTAATTAACCATTGATGCATCTGGTAAGCGGGTGGCAGATAGTTCTGGTCATCGATTACATTGGTTACCGTGCGGCGAAATTGATCTGCCATTTCCAGGACTTCCGCTCTGGTTACATTAACCGATCGCCGAATCGGTTGTCCATCGGCAGAGATGAGAATTAATTCCAGGCGATCGCTCGGTTGGGGGGTTAGCGATCGTAATAAACTGGTATTATTGGGTGCAACCTCTGTACTTTCAGGTACAGAAGTAATCGTTTGCGGGGCAAATACCACATAAATCACCGCCGACTTCACCCCTGTCGCCGCTTCATTATCGCGTAAGATTTCTCGCGCTTGTTCTAAGGTAATCCCCGCCCGTTTCGCCCTGCCAAAATATTCCTCATAATCGCGACTGAATAAGTTATCAATCTCCATCACCCCAGATTCGTCCTTTTCAATCGGGGATTGACTTTGATTTGAATCGGCGGTGGTTAAATCAACCGGGTTAACTGGGATATCACGGGTATCATCAACGCTAATAATCTGAATATTACCTTCAGTGTGGGTAAAAGGAAAGGATTGGAAAGGGGCGATGGTAAACTCACCACTGCTAATGACAGCAGCTGTGCCGTTAATTGTGGCATCTCCCACATCAAAGGGGATAATTCCGCCTCCCCCATGACGAATCGTGATATCGCCGCCACCATTTCCACCTGCCGTAGAAATGCTGGTTTCCCTACCATTGTGGGAAAAACTACCCGTTGCCCGAAATACGCGATCGCTCTCTATCTCAACATTGCCGCCTCTGCCATTACTTCCCCCCTGGGCGTTAATTGAACTTACCTGAATATAGTCCTGGGGATCAAGCGTAACATTACCGCCATCACCGATATTGCCACTGGAATTGATTTCTCCAGCATCAATACTTACCTCAGCCTCGACCACAATATCACCACCCGTCGCCGCCGAAGAATTGAGGTTACCACTATTCACTGTATCCTGATGGCTAGTGAGACGAATATCACCGCCAGCCGTCGTAATATTACCCGTCTTTAGAGTATTACGAGTTGTCAGTTCAACCGCCCCCCCAGACGTTTGCACATCTTGCAGATTAATTGTGTCATTTCCTGTAGTATGCTTCAGGCTAGCCGCCCTAATTGAACTATTCGCCGTGAGGTTATTGGCATTAAAAATAGTTAGATTACCCAGTGGGTTAATGTCACCAACGCTATCTGTAAACAATATATTCCCCATTCCCGCCGCCCTCAAACTGAGATTAGCCAAACTACCGTTACCGTTGAGCCTATTATTAAACCGGATATCACCGCCATTTGTTCTCAGGAATGTATCGCCAGTTAGGATGGTTGGAGCATTAAATTCAATCGTACCATTCGCTGTTGTCACCTCACCCGCGAAATTCAGCGGATTAGCACCATTGAGTTTAAAATTGTCCGTGAGATTAATCCGGGCTGTTGTCGGGATATCCAGATTATTACTGAGAATTGTTAGATTGCCAATTGGGGTTGTACTCCCTATTGTTTCGGGTAATTGAATCGCACCCGTTTCCGCGCTTAGGTTTAGGCTTTCCGTTCCATTACTACCATTAATTGGATTGAGAAAACGGATATCACCCGCACTCGTATTCAGAGTACTATCGCCCGTCAGCGTAACCGCACCATTTAAATCAATCGTGCCAGTTGTTGTGGTAATAGTCCCAGCGAAATTCACTGGATTCATGCCATTTTGCTCAAATCCTCCAGTTAATTTAATCGTAGTGGCAAGATTTAAACCCCCATTAATCGTCAGATTATCCAGTGGGGTACTATTGCCAACGAGATTGTCAAAAGTAATCCTATTCGTGCCAGCAGACAGTTCGAGGTTATGATTCCCGTTAAGTGTGTTGTTAAACAGAATAGTACCTGCACCACTTGTATTGAAGACAGTATCGCCAGTTAGGGTAATTGGTGCATTTAATTCTAGATTGCCATTCGTTGTAATTTGACCTGCTAACTCCACCGCTTCGGTGATATTTAATTCTAATCCGCCCTCCAGGTTAAATGCTATTGTCTCCGGGAGAGTCAGGGTACGACTAGAGATAGTGAGATTGTCAATTGATTCAAAATTCGCGGTTTCCTCGATAATTACCCCGCCACTTAACCCCTTATGTTCAATCGCCAGATGATTGGCATTGATATTACCGTCTAGAGTAATATCACCGCTCTGATCATTGGTTAAACCATCACCTGTATTCAGGGTAATATTAATATCTCCCTCACCTGTATCCAGTGTTATTCCATCTGCCAATACGATGTCAGCCTTACCGCTATCTCGCTGGGCATCAACCACTCCATTTGCCAGAGTTTCGTTAGCAATTATATTTAAATCACCATTATCTGTAAAAATATCAGCATTAATCATAATGCTGCGTCCGGCTTGAAACGTGAGATTGCCCCCATTGCCGCTAGGATTATTGATAATCAGGGGATTATCGGGAGTAATAGTAATATCATTATTGGCTTGCAGCACAACGGCTGTACCCGTATTTAGAGTACGTTGTAAAAAAGAGGGAGAGAACGTTACCGAAGCACCGGCGACATTAGCAAATGTTAGATCTGTGGGAACGCCGACGGTTACTCTACCATTACCTTCGTTAGCAAATTGTACCCAAAACGTCTGATTAACTGGGTCATTAACAACTGTACCCAAACCAGCATTCAACTGACGACCAATAATGCTATTTTTATCGCTGATACTATTCGTTCCATCCCAAGTTTGTCCAGTAATTCCATCTACCCAAGTCGCTGCCCCAATATCTGTTCCTTGATTATCCCAGTTGGGACTACTAACCAAATAATTGCTATTATTTAATTCAATAATGCCACCACTACCCACTTGGTCATTTGCCAAGTTTCCCACTAAACTGTTGAGTTCGCTTACCTGATCAATAATCTCAGTTGTGCCATCGCCCCAAGTAACGGCGCCTCGATTATTGTTCCACTCTGGGCTACTAATCACATAATTCCCATTATTTAGTGCTGTAACACCGCCACTACCTATCCGATCAAAGGAGGCTGGAGTCCCAACCAAACTGTTAGTCTCACTCACCACTACACCAGTAATACCCCTTGTGCCATTACCCCAAGTGACGGCACCCTGATTATTATTCCAGTCGGGGCTGCTGACGACGTAATTGCCATTAGCAAGCGCAATAACACCTTCAATCCTCGGAGAAGGAACAAAGCCCATCGGGGGGACACCATTACCAACTTGATCACCTACTGTACTACCGACTAAACTATTGATCGCACGAACCTGCTCATTACCCGTTTGCAGAGTACCATCCCGCCAAGTCACCGCTCCTCTGTTATCGTTCCAGTTCGGACTGCTAATCACATAATTCCCGTTAGTCAGGGCGGTAACACCACCACTACCGATGCGATCTTGGGCAAGGCTACCAACTATACTGTTATCTAGTCTTACTGAACCCGTGGTCAAACCGTTAGCATCAACCCAGGTAACGGCTCCCACATCTTGAACTGTCCCATTGTCCCACAGGGGGCTACTGACCACATAATTACCATTAGTCAGCGCAGTCACACCAGCACCACCAACCTGATCATCAGTCTGAGTACCAATCAAACTGTTATTCGCACTTATAACTCCTGTCGTCCCTGTCACACCATCACCCCAGGTGATGGCTCCTTCATTTGTATTTGGACTTGTTGGATCATCAGATCTAGTTGTATTGGGATCATCCCAAAAGGGACTGTTGACGACATAATTTCCGTTTTCCAGCGCAGTTACACCGTCAAAACCATTTTCGACCAATCCGACAAGATTATCTTCGCTACCAATTAAGCTGTTGCTCCCATCCACTTGTCCTTTTGTCGTCCCAGTCGTGCCATCACCCCAAGTTATGGCACCCTGACTGTCGCCCCAAAACGGGGAGTTGACTACATAATTGCCATTATTTTTGAGAGCCGTAACACCACGACTACCAACTCTGTCTCGAAGCTGAGTGCCAACTAAACTGTTAGTCGCATTCACCTCTCCAATAGTCTGAGTTGTGCCATCACCCCACGTCACCGCCCCTACATCTATAACCCCTGTAACGTTATTGTCCCACCTTGGACTAACGACCACGAAATTTCCATTACTTAAGGCTGTAACACCACCACTCCCCACTTGGTCATCCGTCTGAGTGCCAACTAAACTGTTAGTTGCGTTAACCTCTGCCGAAATCCCGATTGTGCCATTACCCCACGTCACCGCCCCAGCATTTGTCGCCCCTGTCACCCGATTATCCCACTGTGGACTCGCGACTACGAAATTCCCATTATTTAAGGCTGTAACACCACCACTCCCTACCTGGTCATTTTCCTGACCCATCAGCATGCGAAGTAATGCGCCAGTTGAACCATCGAAGAGGTAAACCGCACCCGCATTATCCCCACCAAAGTTATCTTCGGGCTTGGTAACGACTACATTCCCCGTACTCAATGGCGCGATCGCATCACCAAACCCCGAACCATTGCCCCGATTGGGATCAACGAGGTCAAACTGAGGAATGGCTCCTACACTATCGTCAATTATGATATTTTTCGGATCGAGTAACAGCGTCCCAGCTAATCCGTTAACAGCCCCCACATCGACAGTACCCGTCATCGAGAGCGTATTTTTACCCGACACTTCCACAAAACCGCCGTTACCGCTAATTGCACCACCTTGCGCCTGAATCGTACCGGAAAATTGAGTGTGTTGGTCAGACCAAACAATCGCCTGTCCTCCGTTACCAGTGGTCAGGGCGTTGGCGTTTAAACGACTGCTATGATTGACGATTGTAGTTTGGGCATTAATGGCATCTAACGTCTGTCCCTGAAAATCACCACCGACTAAAATCTCTCCACCGCCACTGTTACCACTAACATCAATATCAGTCGCCAATAACTGAAGCGTCTCAGCAAATAAATGGACGGTACCGCCCACCTCTCCTGTCGCCTCAATGTCACCTGAAGTGGTTAAAACTGTATCAGCATTACCTTTAAATTCAATTACCCCTCCCTGTTGAGAACCATTTGCCCGGGTTGTCGCGCTAGCGGTTTGAATGACTGTGCCTGTAGAATGAACCTGAATTTCCCCACCATTTCCCTGGTTCCCGGTTGCACTCAGTTGTCCTGTGTCCAGGAAATGATCA
Source organism: Coleofasciculus chthonoplastes PCC 7420 (assembly GCF_000155555.1). Taxonomy (GTDB): domain Bacteria; phylum Cyanobacteriota; class Cyanobacteriia; order Cyanobacteriales; family Coleofasciculaceae; genus Coleofasciculus; species Coleofasciculus chthonoplastes_A. The sequence goes on along the minus strand of NZ_DS989845.1, from coordinate 354,269 downwards.
GTTTGAACCTGAATACTACCCCCATTCGCCCCATCAGCCATCATAAAACCCAGGTTATCCACCCTAGAACCAACAACATGAATTGCGCCCCCCTGACTCGTATCGGTGGTTGATACTTGCCCTTCGTTGACAAGTTGACCGCTATTACCCGTCAGTAAAACAGGTAAATCGAGGGGATTAATGGGCAATTGCTCCCCAGTGGCGGAGCGAGGGGGTGTAATCTCTAACGTGAGGGGGCTTCCCGGTTGACTGATTCTGAGCAAATTCTCGCCCGGTACAGCCGCGATCGCAACTTGTCCTCCTGATGCTGTCAGTTGTCCTGTGTTGGTAATACTTCCACCAACTAAGGTTAAAGTCTGACCTTCTCCCACCTCTAAATTGCCGTGATTCGTAATCGCAGCCGATTCAGCCAAGTCAAACGCCAAGCTTGTCGGAGTCCCGATTAAATTTTCATAACTATTCTCACCAAATGCATTAAACCAATTCTCCGAGCCAAAGCCAATCCCCGTCGCCGTGGTTGCGGTAAAGGCAGCCGGAACATTAAGCTGGGCATTAGCACCAAAAATGATCCCCGCCGGATTCATTAAGAAAAGATTAGAGTTTCCCCCAGTTACCTGAATTAGACCATTAATCACAGAGGTATCTCCGCCAACTACCCGTCCCAGAATGTTGCGAATTTGGGGATCGGAGATAAAGTTGGCAATTTGATCGGGGAAGAGTCCAAATTGCTCAAAGCTATGGAAGAGATTTGCGCCATCTCCCGAAAGCGTTCCACCGTGGATATCCAAGCGGTTTCCCTCTGGAGTGACAACGGTGTCAGTACCATCGACGGCTGGGGTAATGGGTTGAGCCTGGGCTGGGGGAACTGAGTCCAGCCAAGCTCTTGCTGATTTCAATCTGTGATGCTTGGACAGCAATCCGGTTTCGGTAAAAATTGGATCGGGTATTATTCCGGTGAGGACAACACCGACAAATAAACATCGAAGGCACAATGAGATAGGTTTCATCGTTAGTTCCCCAATCTCGTAGGACTTACCAAATCCAGCATACTTTATATTCTCCTCGCAAAAATAATCGCTCAAAACTGACCTATCGCTGTTTCCTTCTAGTCTACAGAGATAAGATCTGGCACAATTCAGTTGGATTCAGGAGTCTTACCACCTTACTCTAGCTTGACTATTATTTTGTGAAGAAATAAAAATATCTGTGCCACGCCGATAGCATTAAAGCTTAAGCTTTGTAACAAAACTTTCTTGACGACTTGATAAACTTTGGCTACATTACTATGTCATTAAGCTCTAAAGAAAACGAATGGAGTCCTGAACCCCAAGAATGATTACATCATTTCCCGCCTTTTTGTTAGGGCTACAGGAAGTCGAGGGAAGTTTTAGCACAACGTTACCTTATGGAAAACTTGAGGAATTTATTATGACAACACCCTTGATCGGTCAAATTGCCATGGTTGCTTTTGATTTTGCCCCCGATGGTTGGTATCTTTGCGATGGTACACTACATGACATAATAAGTGACGAAAACGACATTCTGGCTTCAATCTTGGCAGGAAAGTACAATCAGCCTGGTGATCCAACACAAGGTACTTTTCGTGTTCCTGATTTGAGAGGTCGCGTTCCTCTGGGGATAAACCCGATGGCAGGAAATAGTGATAATGATCGCAACTCCTATGGCTTGGGTGATAAAAGTGGATCAGAGCAGGTTGAATTAACTCAAGCGAACTTACCAGAAATTCAAATGAAATTAAAAGCGACGAATGCTGACTCCAACGAAACCAGTCCGAGTGGATCTGCCCTTTTGTCGAAACCGAGAAGTAGCATCTATGCGACTGGAGCTACTAATTTCGTGGAAATGGACTGTATTTCTTCTAGTATCGGTAGTAGTGAGAACAACGCCCACAATAACCTGCAACCCTACTTAGCCATTAACTTTATCATCGCTTACCAAGGAATCGATCCACGCAGCTAGTCGTATGACTCAGCTAAAATAGGGCTTTGTTTGTAGTGAGTACTTTAGTACTCTAATACCTAGCGGAAGAGGGCTGAGGTTCCCTCACTACGAAGCCAATCTATATCAGTATTTCAGATTAGTTAACGCTGAGTTATTTTTTTCGTCAATCTCGAACCAAATCCCACTGCCCCCAGTGCAAAGATACCTAGGATTGAAGCAGGTTCGGGAACTTCTGTGTGGGGTTCCTCAAACGCTTCTCCTACCTCAATGTTGTCAACAGCAAAGCTATTAACCTGAAAACCAGGTTCTTCGCTGGGATCATCAGAAACAGGTGCATCTATCCCTTTAAACTCAACGCTACTCAAGTTACTCCACTGCTGGTTAAAGGTTACGGTTTGAAAATCCTCTAGAGGTCCACTCCCATCAGTCACACCATCAAAGGAGATTAGTTTGGTGATTGAACCGCCTCCCGCTAAAAAGCCAGTTACTTCAACCCTTGTGGCTTGATCCTGGGGTACTCCCCATTCTGCCAAGTCCAAACTGAGTAACGAAAATGGAGTTTCGTTAACTTGAGACATGATGACAGGATTGATGAACGGCTCCAATGTGTCGTTGTCTACTAAATTCCGGATTACAAAATAGGTGCTGTCATTGTGTGCCTCAAATACATTATTCGCTAATGCATACTGCGTTTCACCAGGGAGAGTTGGCTCAAATAAAAAATCTTGCGACGTTATCGAGGATAAAACATCTTCATTATTATTAGGTTCAATCGCATTATCTTCAAAATCAATAACAATTGCTTGGGCGGCTGGACTGCTTAATACGGCAATTAACGTAGCCAGAGCTGTCGTTAGTGATAATTTGCCAATGACCTTTGAATGAGTCATGATGAAATGTATGTCCAAAAAAAATTAAACTAATTTGTGGAGATGCCTAGCCCTGATAAAACTTAAGAAATATTGAATGTGTGGTAAGTCAATAGTCAAGCTGTTTTATTGTCTGAGAGATTATCCAGCTTTAATCTCGAAGTTTCCTTGTTGTTTATCATTGCATCTTGCCAAGTAAAACTACAAGCGTTATAGCCATGATTTGCAGAAAAAACATAGTCAAGATGACTTAAATAAAGTTGTGATAAACTTTGCTGCAAGTTTAAAACTGGATTAGGAGTTAGATCGGACATTGTGCCGCAGCCGTTAATCGTCTGCTGGTCGCATCCATTTTTATTTTTCCAAAAACTATGTTTAACTAAGACTTCTTGGACTTTAGCTCTTAGCTAGAGTCTGAAGCCTTGCAACCAAATATTGTCAGAAAAGCTATCAATGTCACGGTCGGCTTTTCTTTTCTTGAAAGAGTATTTATATCATCATGGAATGTAAAGAGGTATAAACGTTGCTCAACAGAGACGAATTAGCAGCACCTTGGATAAGGGTGTAATTTTACCTTCATCCTTTCATCCCCCCATTCCGGAATTCTGGGATTTAATTTTCGTTTTCAGGATAATTACAGCAGATTTGGTGGTTGATAAGGTACAGTCTCTAAGCAAGATCCCCGACTTCTTGGAGAAGTCGGGGATCTGTCTGTGTAACGCTTTTCAAAACAAGGCAGCTTTCCTCCCTTTATTTCCAGGAATTGGAGCGATTTAAACACCGACACCCCACACCCCACACCCTGCCCACTATCAAACCTTGGTAACCGTTTTCACCTCTACATCTTTTAACTGATCCAAAGACTGCCAAACGGTTTGCAATAGCGACTCTAACCCTGTCTGAGTCACGGCTGAAATTTGGAACACGGGTACATGGGTTAAGTGATTGAGTTCAGTCGCCAGCAGTTCTACCGCCTCTGAAGCAATAGCATCTATCTTATTTAATGCCAGAATTTGAGGACGTTCTGACAACCCTCGTCCATACGCCTGTAACTCGGCTTGAATGGTTTGATAATCGCCAATGGGATCATCAGCCGTAGCGTCAATCAGGTGCAGTAGTAAGCGCGTGCGTTCGATATGGCGGAGAAAGTCATACCCTAACCCGGTTCCCAGATGCGCCCCTTCAATTAATCCCGGAATATCGGCAAACACTGTACCATCACCTGTAGGTTTGCGAACCACACCTAAATTGGGTACTAAGGTTGTAAACGGATAATCGGCAATTTTGGGGCGTGCCGCAGAAAGGGCAGCAATGAGGGTAGACTTACCCGCATTGGGCAAACCAATAATGCCCACTTCTGCCAATAGTTTCAACTCCAAACGCAAGCGGCGATACTCTCCAGGGAGTCCAGGTAAGGCATAATCAGGAGCGCGATTGCGATTGCTCAAAAAATGCTTGTTCCCTAATCCTCCCTTACCTCCCTTAGCCGCGCAAAAGGTTTGTCCCGGTTGGACTAAATCCCCGATAATTTCCTGGGTATCTGCATCATAGATAACTGTACCGCAGGGAACTTGAATTGTGCGATCGCGCCCATTAGCACCCGTTCGATTATTCGGTCCCCCGCGTCCCCCATTGTCGGCTTGGAAACGATGGGCATATTTGAAATCCAGTAAGGTTTGCAGGTGTTCAGCCGCCACCAAAATCACATCTCCCCCACGTCCCCCATTCCCACCCGCCGGTCCTCCCGCAGGTACATACTTCTCCCGCCGGAAGGCGACAATCCCGTCGCCGCCCTTCCCCGCTTCTACTTCAATTTCCGCTTGATCAATAAATTGCATTATTTGTCATTCGTCTTATGTCAAAGACGTCTTACGTTTAATCTAGTCGGGGCGGGTTTAGTTACATCTGGGTGAGGGAAGAAATGATAGTAGTGAAACCCGCCCCTACAGACGAATCATGGCACATCTCTACACTAAAAATATTTCGAGACATCTTCGCCCCGTTCATCTGCCAGATAGGATAATGCCCGGAAGCGCAAGCCGACTAACTGATCATAGAGGGGATTGATCTTACACATTGCCGGAATGTGGGCGACTTTGCGACCGAATAGGTTAACATCTCGTTCAAACGGACATTGAGAGGGGATAATATTACAAACAAATCGGGCAACTCGTGGGTCATGAACTTCCATCCCGTCCAGCCATTTACGTACAGGATGCAGAATATCCGAATGGGGATGGGGAGAGGTTCCTGGTTGCTGGGCGTCGTGGTGGACAACATCTGAGATATCCGTTCCTTCACCATCGTAAAGGGTATGCCGCAGGGCATTCAATGCCTCGATTTGCAGTCCCAGCGCTTCGCAGAATTCTTGCAGAACATCTGCTTCCTTCACCGAGTAGATACCATCTGCCATCGCCACCATGACAGCCGTTCTGATAAAATTCTCGGCAGTATGCTTGTTGTGACCTAACGCCGCAGCCAGTTCTTCAGCAGAAATAGTTTGTTCAACCGACTGGGGATCTTTATCCACCACTAGGAGTTCATGAGTCAGTTGAGAAACGATCTCTTTTTCTTCGGGATCAAAGTGACCATCAGCCCAAGCCACGGTACATAAGCCACGCAGCCAAGCGGAAATTTGGTCTTCGGTGTAGGGAGATTGAGTGACAGTCGTCATAATTATCTAGCAGGAACTCGACGAACATGATTGGAAGAGCGAACCTTGGCAGAGTCCTAACAGGTTTTAAACTGGGAGACTAAACGACTGAGGTCTAGCGACAACGGTATTACCCTACCAGGGTTGGAACTGTTTCCACCCTTCATCTTAACTACTACGGAAGAGAAGTTCTGGTTACTATCGGCACAATCAGGCTGAAACAATTGGTAATTCTTGAGTTCAAAGGTCGTGGGGCGCACTCATCAAGCAGGATTCGCATAAGCTATCAGCATTTCCTTTGCCAATTCAAGAGCTGCGATCGCTTGCTCACGCCGAACACTGGGAAAATGATCTAAGAATTCATCGAGTGGATCGCCAGCTTCGAGATAATCGAGCAACGTTTCAAAAGGTACACGAGTTCCAACAAAAACAGGGGTTCCTCCCAGGATGTCAGGGTCGCTATGAATAACACGCGCTGCGGTTTTCATGTCAGTCATTCCGTATAGTAGGAGTTCTTCTGATCTTAGCCTAATGGCGTGACACAGCTAAAATTGTGGGATAGATTTTACGGTTAAATCGACGGCATAAACCTATGACTTCTATTCAGTTGAGTGGACTCTATATCTACCCGATTAAGTCAGCAGGTGGGATCGCACTCTCTACGGCTCAGGTGAGCGATCGCGGTTTACACTATGACCGACGCTGGATGCTCGTGGATGCAAAGGGTAAGTTTCTCACCCAGCGTCAATTTCCCCGTATGGCATTGATTCAAGTGCGGTTGGGGGAGAACGAGTTAGTCGTAGAAGCACCCAACCAGCCCAGCTTATCCATTCCCCTAGACTATGACAGTGACTATCGCCTCCCGGTGCAAGTCTGGAATGATATCTGTCAAGCTATGCCATTGGATAAACAGATCAGTCAGTGGTTTAGCAAATTTCTCGACATTCCCTGTCAGTTAGTCTATATGCCAGAGGACTCCATCCGCCCGATTAATCCAAATTATGCTAATCCCAGCGAATCGGTCAGTTTTGCCGATGGATTCCCCTTTTTACTCATTTCTGAAGCCTCGTTGCAAGACTTAAACCAACGGTTAGAACAACCTGTTCCCATGAATCGATTCCGCCCCAATTTAGTCGTTTCTGGCTGTGAAGCCTATGCCGAAGACAGTTGGCGTCAAATTCGCATCGGTGCAATTCCCTTTCGCGTGGTTAAACCTTGTTCTCGATGTACGATTACCACGGTGGATCAATCTCAGGGTATACGAGGCAAAGAACCCTTAGCGACACTGGCAAACTATCGGCTGCGGAATGGGAAAATCTTTTTTGGGCAGAACGTGATTCAAGAACAGTTGGGAACACTGCGGGTAGGGGATGAGGTGGAAATTAACAGTGACTGCTATGTCCCCTCTCCACGGTGATTCTGACCCCTCCTAAGCGGTAGCTGTTTTTATTAGCTAATGACGGGACAGCCGCTGATTAATCTGATGCTGTAGTTTATCGCGCAATCGTTGCGCTTGTTGGTAAACTTGCGATCGCACATTAGAACCTGATGTGACCTCTATCTCAGGTTGCTCAAACGCTTGAAGATAATAGCGCAGTTGCGTTCTCATCGCCCAAACCCCCATGGATGGGAACAGCACAAAGGCAATCATCAATGGCGATACCGGAAAAAAGGGCAAATTCACTCGCTTTGCCAATGCTTTAACATTCCATGCCCATGGATGCAAGAATTCACTGCCCAGGCACACGACTGGTAAAATTGGCATACGGTAGCGATTGCTCAACTGGATAAAGCTGGGATGAAAGGTTTGCAATTGATAGCGTTTTGACCAACCTTTCCCAGGACCGCGTACTCCTTCGGGAGCATAGAGCAAAATCGTTTTGTGCATCACGGCATCTTCAAAGTCATCGCGTTGCGCCTGTACTCCCCCTAACGCTTTTGACCATGCAGGCGGTAACCACCAAATCATCCAGGGATGTTCAAATAAAACCACATTGGCTAAGGGTTGCACCACCCATCCTTCAGTTTTTCTCAATAAATATCCTAACCCTAAAAAGTCCCAGGGAAAACACATTCCCCCATGGTTCATCGCCACAATTAAGGACTGACTTGGCGGCAAATTATCCTGAAGGTGTAATTCAGCCCGAAAATAATGGGTCATGATTGGGTCGAGAATTTCATCGCAGAATACTTGTTGATAATCGGGATAAAATTCTTCGATTTCTCTGTGAGGTGAACGGCAACCCAAACGCAACCACCGGCTTAGTAATGCTAAATAAAATCCTCCAGGCATTAGAAATAATCCATACTCCAGCCACTTCCACCCCGCCGGATCATGATGATAATGCTGCCAATGGCGGTTGAACAAAATCAGCCAACCTGGAGGATACCAGAGGCAAAACCAATCAAACCAGCTAAATTCATAGGGACAAGTTGGGGAATTTGGCATAGATTTCCCTGTTTGATGGGGATGCATAGCGCTACGCGCTAGGCAATAGGCAATAGGCAATAGTGAAGACAAAAGCTTACCTGAAAAGCGCTGTATGTCCAGATTAGCTGTCATGCATTTAAGTTGGGTATTAGTAGTGAGCAAGATGCTCACTACGATGATTCCGTTATTATTTAAATTAATGTTTAAATACCGAACAGCTTACTTACACTCCAAAAGGGGTATTGATGAACAATTTAATAATTCCCACTAAAGCACCGATTAGCAGGACGAGAAGAGATAAAGAATTAATTCCAAAACCAATACCACGTTTTTCCGCTGCTGTATAGTAACCCCAGGCATAAATAATTCGCCCAATCACCCAAACTGCACCAATTCCCGCGCCCCAAATTGGACTAACAAACAGAGAGAATAACCATAAACTGGGTAAAAAGAGGAGCAATTGTTCTGACGTATTTTGTTGCACGCGAAACAC
>NZ_DS989845.1:0-1891 GCF_000155555.1 Coleofasciculus chthonoplastes PCC 7420 | reverse complement strand
ACCGACAACCGCAGAGCTTCCTGCACCAATATCAAAGATGTTAGTACCAGAATTATGGTAACCATGGACATAAGTTGCACCGAGGGCAATCCGATCGCCAAGGTTGAAATTCAACTGGGCTAGTGCCGCATATTCACCATTGAATACACCAAAGTCATCACCTGGATTTTCTGCGCCAGGACCTGCCAAGTAACCAAAAGTCAATGTACTTGGTCCCAATACCCTTTCTAGGGGACCCGCGCCTAGACTAAAGGCTGCACCTGCACCACCACCGATTCGATAGATGGGGCTTTCAGAGGCAAAGGCAGACAGGGCACCATTACCACCGTCATAGTCTTCAAAGTAAGGATTGAGGGTAGGAACGTAGTCACTATGAATCCCGCCAGTGCCAGCCACGTAAACTTTCGAGCTACCAAAGGTGAAGTAGTAAGCTAGCCAGTCTACAATAACATCATTGCCACCTGTGTTCCCTATGTTGAAGGTCTGAGTCGCCTCAAAACCTGCACCAGTATTAAGTAGATCCGCATTACCTGCAGCTAAACGAGTCACTAACCGATCCTGACCGGTGAAGCTGCTATTCAGTTCTAAACGAACCCGGTCTTGGAAGACAGTGTTATTGTCAAAGTCAGAATTAAACTCGTCGGTGAGGGCAAAAATCACTTCACCCCGTAATTTAGTCGTCGTGGAAAACTGATTATCTTCCAAGAACGCCACACGACCTTCTAGATTATCAACTCGCGCCCCTAGGGTTGCCAGTTCTGCTTCAAATTCCTGAATTAAGCGCCGCAGGGTTTCTAACTCAGTCTCATCAAAACCGCCACCCGGTAAAAGACGCTCAATTTGCTGTAAACAAGCATTCAAACCAGCGGCAAATTCGTAACGAGTCAGCGCCCGATTGCCACGATATGTACCATCCGGATACCCAGCGATACAACCGTAGCGTTCGACTAGGCTGCGTAGCGCTTCATACGCCCAGTCTCCCGGAGAAACATCGCGTAACTGACCCACACTTGTCACTTGTCCGCTGGAGTTTCCGCCTTCGCTGCTGTAGTCATTGATTTGATTTAAAATCTCAGCGTCATTGGGCGCAGCAGGGACAGCTTGAGCCAAGGTCGGTTGTACCTCTGGCTTCACCTCTAGACTGGCTGGAGTTAACTGTTCCGGATTAACCGCAATTTCTTCTGAAACCGTAATATCAGCAACACCATCGAACTGAACTTCTGGCGTTGCTGTTTGAGTGTCAGTGATAGGCAGATTGGCGCTATCGGCTGCACGTACTCCCACCGTAGATGCAACCAAGGTTACACCTAATACCGCTGGGCTAATAAGTAGAGACTTCCACAGTAATTTCGACATCTTCTGTCCTCACACCTTTACAGAAAGAATTTGATTGCCCTTCTCGCACTATGGTACATCGTCTATTGGCAGATGGTATTTTTTTGCTTAATTTTCAGGTTCATCTTGGAACTCTTGTCCATCTGCCAGTCAGTCAGCTTTTGCTAATACTGCTAATTATATATCTAAAATGGCTGCTTATTACACAAGCAGTCTTAGATGTCAAGCTTTTTAAACTGGTACTTAAGCCCTTGCCATATCAGCGTTTTACTGCTATGCGCTTAACTGGGACAGCGTTTGAGCCATCTCAAAGTCATTAGCTGTCAAACCCCCAGCATCATGGGTGGTGAGACTAATTGTCACCTTGTTATACGAAATCGCTAAATCAGGATGATGTCCAGCCGCTTCTGCGGGTTCAACAATCTTATTGACAAAGGCGATCGCTTCGACAAAATCTTTGAATTGGCGAGTTGTGTGTAACTCTTTCCCTTCAACAGTCCAGCCTTCTAATGACTTGACTTTTTCTTGAATTTCTGCGTCACTGAGTAACTCAGCC
>NZ_DS989844.1:397929-425655 GCF_000155555.1 Coleofasciculus chthonoplastes PCC 7420 | reverse complement strand
CCCCTCTCCCCAGGGTGGGAGAGGGGCTGGGGGGGTTGTGGCTTAAGTTGACCCATAAGACCGACGCGACGTGCGCCCTATCACCGACTTAATCGGCTGGTGTTAATACTTTCTGTGACAAAATGTCATTTAACGGATTTACAAAAGAAAAGTCTTGGTGAAAAGGGTTTCTCTTACTAGCTTTAACAGGCATATCTTGGCGGCAGCTGGAACAAAACCAACAAATGCGCTTGTCACGAACGTGAGCGAGTAAGTGAGATGAACAACAAGGACAAGTATTCATAGTTATTTCTCCACCCGACGTCAATCAGCTTACTTATTAAATGTAAAAATTTTGAGGAAGAATCGGAAAAAAAATTAATTTAATGCTTACCTGTCAAAAGACAGATGTCACCCTCAAATTAATTGTGTATGATAGTAAGTTTAGATAACAAAAAATTAATCATATTTTAGGTTACATCTTATCATTGATTGTTCAGAACCCATGAACCATTAACACAAAACCCCACGTTTTTGAAAGGTGGGGTCGAAATAATTTACACTTCTTAAAGTCAATAACTTAGATTTATATCACATCAGGTTAACTCATCAAACTCAAAAAGGTGGAAACACTGATTCTCAAGGGATTGCATCGGTGTGCAATCAAATGGATTCGATATTACTCAGTTGTGATTAAAATCCGTTGCGATAACAACGGATCTAGAGTCTTGGTAACAGGCGAAGCTGGAGACGGATTAGTTGTCGCGGCATTAGTAGCCGGAACAACAGCTATCTCCTGACTATCGTGATTACCAAACCAATGATTTGGAGTATGGCGAATACGAGGCAGAAGTTGAGCAGAATAACAAGGATAGTTGTTCATAATCAATCAATGCACCCAACACCTAACACCTTACATCACTTCTACTCGACCGTCATCTTGCAGATAAACAGCGCGAACCCCTGGAGAACGACCACTGGGCAATACTTCAATGCGTAAGACTCTGGCTTCAGGTTTGCGGATATTCACGTTTAAGGGTAATCCTTGGGTATCCCACAGCACCGCCGAGAAATTTGGGTTAGTATTACCTCCTCGGACAAAGGAGAGAACCTGTCCTGGACTCACAGGTAAAGGGTCTGTAACATCGACCTGTTGAAGTTTGATCACGCTAGAGGTTAAATTGGCTACCTCAACGGTAATCCGTTGACCTGGTACAAATTTGACGGATTGTTCTCTGCAACTGCTGGCAGCCACGCAGGTTTCCGCTTGTGCTGGATGAATATCAGCCGTTGATGATATTGCCAGAGTCGTGGTGGCTAGAAGCACCAACGGGAATTGCTTCATGATTTGTCCTTTGTTATTCGTCATTTGTCATTTGTCATTCGTTATTTGTTAAGGCGTAGGGTGGGCAAAATTTATAACGTTTAAAACCCTGATCGTATTTTTTTCTCATTTTTGCCCACCACAGAATAACTTTTTATTGATTATCATTGCGGCAAAATCTCAGGAAAACGCCAACTATTCCGTATCGATTCAAAATCAGCATCAGTTTTCGCTTGTTCGCGTAAATTGGGATTAACAGCAATTGCCTGTTTTAAACTGTCAATCGCCAGCTCAACATAACCTTGTAACGCTCGACAACAGGCTCTATTATACCAAGTATCAGCCAAGTTCGGTTCAAGTTGCAGGGCGTGGTCGTAGGCAGTAATCGCCTCTGTATACTGTTGCGAGTGATAAAAAGCGTTACCTAGAGAATTCCAAGCCCGCTCAAAGTCAGGGTTAAGTTGAATGAGTTTCTGGTAGGATGCAATTGCCTCTTTAAATCGGTGTAACTCTGTCAAGCATAGCCCTCGATTATACCAGGCTTGATAGACATTAGGATTAAGCTTAATGGCTTTATCGTAAGCCGCGATCGCGGCGTCATATTGTCGGTTTTCCAAAAGTTTATTTCCTTGGTCAAACCACTGTAAATCTGCGGCATTTGGGGTTTGATTTCCCTTTTGCTTAATCAGCCAGACAAAGCCGAGAAAACAGACAATTAATGCCAACTTCGTCGCGGGTTGCCTAAACAGGACACTCCCTAACTGAATCGCTTCGGGAGGAATCTTGAGAAGTAAAGCAATTCGATAAATGAACAGAAAAAGCCCTTGACTGGCTGCTGGTACAAACCATAACACGCCAAAAATAAACCAAAAGCTATATCGACCTAATTTGTTGAATCGTTGCTGTAGCGATTGCGGTAACCAAGGGCGGAGAATTCCATACCCATCCAGAGGGGGAATAGGCAGTAAATTGATGACAACGGCAAAAATTTGGAGGAAAATAAGAAAGGCTAAACTTTGCCCCAACCAACCCTCACTCGATACCGTAACCAAACCCAACCAAAACGGAATCGCCAACGCCACCGTCACCACGACATTGGCAAAAGGACCAGCCGCCGAGACTGCACTATCCCATCTGCGATCGCGTAATTTACTATGGTCAATATAAACCGCCCCACCGGGAAGGGCAATTCCCCCCATCACCAAGAAAATCATCGGCATTAGCAGACTCAAACCTGGGTCAGTATAGTTGAGGGGATTAAGCGTCAAATAGCCTTTATCCTTAACCGAGGTATCGCCACCGAAGTAGGCGACAACCGCATGACCAAACTCGTGCAGGCACAAGGATACCATCCAGCCGCAAAAAACAAACAATCCCGCCAACCACATTACCGCTTACTCCCAAGAGAAAGGAATATCTCTAGTTTGGCAAATTTTGCACGATTGTGTGATATCCCTGACTATTCCCTGTTCCCTCGCCTCACCCCAATACTTATTCATCAACCTTATACTCATTGTTGAAAATTGTGGCGGTGAGAGAGTGTAATCGCCTTTTTTCATTTCATTCACACTCACCCAAAATTGCTAAGTTTAATTTCCCGGCGACAAAACCTGATAAGGTTTATTATTGATTTCCCACTGCTGAATTAATTGATAGAGTTGAGTGCTGTGGAAATAAGAATCCTCGTAAGCGAGTCGTAATTCTCTCTCCAGAGTATCGGGTTTAACCTCGTTGGTATTCCATGACCCCCACACTTTGCTCAATCCTATCGATAAGATACAAATAATATCGTGACCACAACAGAGTTGCCAAGAATCAGGGGCAGTTTTTTCTAAGGTTTCTATACTTTTTTGAATATCTTGCTCTTTCAGTCCTGATTTTCGCGAATTATCTTTAACAGTCTTAATCAGTTGACCCGTATCAATTACTAAGGTGGATTTGTCAATAAATTTACTAAAACTTAAGCCTTCAAACTTCAGAGATATATTTGCTTTCCATGAAACCCATCGTAAATATCCAATCCTTGTCCCCCTTTCCAGCAGCGTTAAACGGATATCTTGACCAAACTTATTTATCTTGTACTCTGAACCACGCTCGGAAAGTAATTTGTCTAAAGCTAGTGATTTAATCAGCATCATTTCCAGATCATGCTCATCAGTTAAGAGCAAGTTTGAGCTAGAAGGTAAACTTCCTTCTAGTCTGCAAAAGTCTGCATCTACAATGGCGAGAACACCCGCAAAATTATCTTGTTCAAGAATCCTTATGGCAGAAACAGCATTCTCTTTACCACTAGCGATAGAAAATTCACACTTTCTATCATCTATAAAACGTTCATACACGAGCTTATCACTGCGTCCCTCCACGATTAAAAAAGAACCTTTGTGACTACTACGCCGCATCCGAATTTGATTCGCAATCCGATCCGGGGTAATAAATTATCTCATTCCCCTGGTCCTTTTAACTCAACCGTTAAATCCCAGCGATCGTGGATGATGTCGGGCGAATGAGTCGCAATTAAAACATCAATATTAGACAGTTTAGTTATTTCTTGTAAATCTTTAAGGAATTGTACCTGCCACTCGACATGTAACGACAATTCTGGTTCATCAATGAGAATTAAGGAATTCGGTTCAACTTTAAATAACAACTCATAAAGAAGGACAAGTTCGTGTTGTTCTCCAGAAGACAGTTTTGTCGGATGCAATAATTTACCACCGTCAGTTGCAAAATTAAACCCCCCATTTTTATTGATTTTCATGTGTTTATAATTGAATTTATTATTAATAATTCTTGTAAGTAAATCGATTTTTCTTGCTATGTCATCGAACAAGCTGAGTTTTTTTTCTGCATCTTCAATATAAACCGCTAAAATTTTCTTAGTACTTTCGTCTATATCTTCTTGAAGTTTAATGTCTTGATTATTATCTTGAATTAAGAGTCCATAATCAATTAATTCAGAACGTCTTTTTTCTAGATTATTAAGCTTATTTTTTAAGCTTTCATCATCTAATTTAGGCATTGCTTGTTGTTGCACAACTCTTGCCGGAAATGTTCTATCAAGTGACTGAGACAAGGTTCCGTATTCAGTTATTTTGGCTTGAATATTTTTGGCTAATTCTTGGGCATAGTTTGAAACAGTCTGTAACATTGACTGACGATTATAGTGTTGCGTTCGGTTATTAGCTGTTGAGTATAACAGCCTAGTATCCTCTATCAAGCGAACATTAATTTTGGAATATATTGAGCTTATTTGATCTAAAAACAACTCATGTCCTTCTGGAGAATCTTCAATTTTTCTTCCATCTACTTTAAGCGTTTCGTTATTATCAAAGCTTAGTGTTAACTGACCAAAATTAATACTAGGAGTTTCATAACATACTGAACTACATATTTCATAGATTAATTTGAGTAATTTAGTTTTTCCAACACCATTTTTGCCATAAATTATAGTAATTCGGTCTTCCAGATTAAGAGGAATAACATGATTAAACACACCGAATAAATCAGTGACTGAAATTTGATTAATTCTCATAAGTATTTCCCCGAAACGCTAAAGTAAACGTAATTGATTCTTTTGATTCCCTTTTCCCACCTGACTCGCTTCCTGTTTATCGTCTCCAGACTCCTCTACCTCTAACCAACTATCCCCTTGTCCATCTAACAAATATTGAGCCGCTTCTAACATATCGGCGGCAATATCTTTTAAATTATCCTGACTGTCTAAATACGTCTTCAGCGCATCCATGGGATTCATGCTGCTACCCACACCCAATTCTGGCAAACGCGGACGGGCTAATTGACTGGCTAATTCGGGGCGAATCGTATAACTGTGGGCTTCACTCAAGGCTTGGTGAATTTTACTATTATCAATTAAATCTAACTGATCAGAACGAACTTTATAAATCAACCGAACCACAGCATCATCAATCGTTTTTTTCTTAATCGCTTTAAGTAATGCCGCTTCTGGATCAGCTTCCTCAGCCAGATTCACGTTAATCGTGCAGAATGGACGCACAGGTAAGGGACAAAACTGCCACTCAACCTTACCTTTATCTAACTCAATTAACACATAACCCTTGTCTTCCTTTTCCTCACTAAAATCAACCCGTTCAATACTACCCGGATAAATCACTGGTGGGTTATTGGATGGATTCAGATTTTGATGGCGGTGGACATGACCTAATGCTACATAATCAAAACACGATCGCGCCATCAGCGACAAGGGAATAGTAAAGCCTTTACCCACGGCTAAAAAACGCTCTGCCCCAAAACTAGCCCGATCTGCCATTAAATGGGCTAAGAGTATGGTTGGCGCTTGGGAATCCAGTCGCCGAATTTCTCCTTCTAAAATCGGTTCAAGGCGTTGAATTAATAACTCATTCACCTCGCCTAAGGCTAATCCTTCGGTTTCTGGGCGCGTCAGTAAACTGGAACGGGTTAACCAAGGTAAGGTAATCACTTGGACTAAACCATTCCGGGTTTGAATTGGATGCGTCGCCAGCGTATCACCAACAATAAATCCTGGCACACCTAGGGTACGATAAATACATAAACTTGCCCCCCCATTACCTTGGGAATGTTGGTCATGATTCCCCACTAGCAATACCGTGGGAATTTCTGCATCCACTAAGCGGCGAAATTGCGTAGCAAAGGCTTCTTGCACATAAGGAGGGGGTGTGGCGTCAGGAAAAGCATCGCCGCCAAATAAGACTAAATCCACGGGTTCAGTAATGGCGCGATCAATACATTGAGATAAGGTATTGACAAAATCTTCCAGTCGTGTATTTAACCCCGTTTCTGGGTTAGTTCGCCCGTGGGAGAAACCACTTCCCAGATGGATATCTGACAGGTGAAGAATTTTAATCATTAGTGGGAACCATTTTGACGTTCTAGGGGGCCAGTTTATCTAGTTTCGTCTCCCTATCAGAGAGAACATTAATACAAAACCCGTCCTGTCTCAATGTAGGGACGGATTGATATATTTTCGTTTCCCTATTGATGATAACGTTAATTCCAAACCCTGATCGACTGTAGGGGCGGGTTTCACGATTAACATTTTTTTGTCACCCCGATGTCACTAAACCCGCCCCATCCAATGGCAAGTTTCACAACTAACATTTTTTGTTACCCCGATGTCACTCAATCCGCCCCGACCAAGGACTAATGACTAATGACTAATGACTAATGACTAATCCGCAAATTGGTTAAGAATACTTGCAACGACAGACAACACAATTGAACCAATCAAGGCGTCAAGAGGTCCACTAATCGTAAACGTGGCACCTGTTAGGTAGGCGACTAAGGACAAGGATATCGCATTAACCACTAACAGAAATAGCCCCAACGTCACAATCGTCAAGGGTAGAGTCAGCATGATCAGAATTGGTCTGACAATAGCATTGACAATCCCTAAGATAACCGCCGCGATCGCAGCCGTGGGAAAACCCGCGATCGCAATACCCGGTACGAGATAGGCAGTAATGATTAATGCCAATGCCGTAAACAGCCAAGTTAAGAGAAAATGTTTCATCGGTTTTGTTGAATATCACACATCCGAATTCTAACTGGCAAGACGTTCTGGTGTTTGCGGCTGTAGTAAGGACACCAATTCATTAATCCCCCGTTGTAGGTGTCGCGTTACCGTCATCGGACTCACGCCAATGTGTTTAGCGGCTTCTTTACGGGGGAGATCCCGGAAAAAGACGAACTCAATCGCCGCTTGAGTTTTGGTTTCCAGTTGCGCGATCGCACCTTGTAACTGCTGTCGGTCTTCTTCCCAGTGCTGCAAGGTTTGGTCATAACTATCCGGTAGCATATCACCCAACGTGACCGGATGATCGACATTATGACCCACTGTCAAATCTAAACTCAGAGGCAAGCGATTTTTCGAGGCTAATTTGCTCTCCTGCCATTCTTGCATAGAAATATTCAGCGCTTGGGCAATTTCCGCCTCTTTGGGTGGACGTCCCAACGTGGCGGTTAACCGTTTACTGACGCGCTGTCCTTCCTGCTGAAGTTCTTGCCAACGGCGAGGAATCTTGACAATATTTCCTTTATCTCTAAGAAAATGTAGCATCTCGCCGCGAATAAACGGCACTGCAAAGGAACTAAAGGCATACCCTTGATCCGGCTTGAACCGTTCAATCGCCCGAATCAAACCCAGATAGCCAAGTTGTACCAAATCGTCATAAGGTTCGCTACATTGCTGGCTGACTCGATAGGCAATTTTCTTCACCAATCCACTATTTAACCGGACAAGCTGATTACGTAACTCAATTGACGGATTTTGGGAGTACGCCATCAACAATTCCATTCCGCGAACATTAATTGATTGAGTTGTCATGATGAATAAACCAACACCTGTGCTACGGTGTCCTCTAACAGGGCTTGATATTTAATCAGTAATCTTGACCCTATTGTCGAAAGAGACAAACAATTCAACCATCGTTGTTTTACGGAAATTTAAAGGAGGGGTGGTGGGCGTCTCCGCAAAAATACGTAAACTGCTGGCGCTGAGAGTGGGGACTCCCGCGAACACGTTGACCCTTCGACTTCGCTCAGGGTCAACACCGAGCGTGTTACCGAGCGAAGCCGAGGTAAGCCGAGGTGCTGATTGTTATTCCGAGATAAGCTGTCATACATTTAAATTGGGTATTAGTAGCGAGCAAGATGCAAAGCCTGCGGCATGGCTTCGCTAAACGCACTACAAGGATTTGTTTCTAGATGGAAAGTTTCCAATAAAATATACCGCCCTCATGTTCAACAACGTTAGGTAAAAAGAGTTTGGCGAAGGCTAAAGCCACTTCAATATTAGCGACTCCACCCAGATAATCCCAGAGGAAAAAATCATCACCATTGGCTTGTTTCCACTGCTGGAAATCGCTCATCTTATCGGTATTTAAGGATAGGCGTTGGGTTTCCATAATTTCTAAGGTATCTCGTCGGCTGTGATGAGAGTGCTTGGTGGTATACCAACTGTCCAGTCAATGGGTTTAAACACGGATACAGCATTGTATCAAAAGACTAAGTATAAAAGATCCAAGCAGAAAATTCAGGAACTATTCGACAAAGAGATGAAGCGATTTGAACTTAGAGTTAGTTCGTAGTAAGGGCTTTAGCCCCGTTCGTAGTAAGGGCTTTAGCCCTAGATTGGGTTAGGTGACATACATCAACCCTAGACTATCATTAAGGGGAAATGTATTAATTTTCTCGACTCGCCCCGCTATCGTCAATGGGAAGTGTCTTAATTTTGTTGAGGAACCCGAATCTTTTGTTAATTCAGAATCAAGGATAACTTGGTGGGTTACGGCGGATAGATCATTCAATAGTTCGTTTCCTCAATTGACTACCGCCTAACCCACCCTACGGGTTAAAAGATTTATCTATTTAGGTGTGCCAAGTTACTATAAACGTAAACTTTTATAACGCTTTATCCTCTCACCCGACCCTAGTGGTACGATGAACAACTAAAGCTAGGGGTGCCTGAGCAACCAGGCTGAGATTACACCCTGAGAACCTGAGACTGGTTAAGACCAGCGGAGGGAAGCGGTTTATTAATAAGGAATCTAAATATGAGATCAGAATGGGTCGCCAAGCGGCACGGACAGGGTAATGTTACACAAATGCACTATGCCCGCCAAGGTCTGATTACCGAGGAAATGCAGTATGTCGCAAAGCGGGAAAACCTCTCCCCAGAGTTGATTCGGGATGAGGTGGCGCGGGGGCGCATGATTATTCCCGCTAATATTAACCATACCAACTTAGAACCGATGGCGATCGGCATCGCGTCTAAGTGTAAAGTTAATGCCAATATTGGGGCGTCTCCTAATTCGTCCAATATTGACGAAGAAGTCGCCAAGTTGAACCTGGCGGTTAAATATGGCGCAGATACCGTGATGGATTTATCCACCGGGGGCGGAAACCTGGATGAAATCCGCACCGCGATTATCAACGCTTCTCCTGTACCGATTGGTACGGTACCCGTGTACCAAGCCCTGGAAAGTGTTCACGGTACTATAGAAAACCTAACCCCGGATGATTTTCTCCAGATTATTGAGAAACATGCCCAGCAGGGTGTTGATTACCAAACCATCCACGCCGGACTTCTGATTGAACATCTACCCTTAGTGAGAAATCGCCTCACCGGGATTGTCTCTCGCGGTGGCGGTATCCTGGCGAAGTGGATGCTGCACCACCATAAGCAGAATCCTCTCTATACCCACTTTGACGATATTATCGAGATTTTCAAGAAGTACGATGTCTCGTTCAGTTTAGGCGATTCCCTGCGTCCAGGATGTACCCATGACGCCTCTGACGAAGCGCAACTAGCCGAACTGAAAACCCTGGGACAACTGACTCGCCGCGCTTGGGAACATGATGTGCAAGTGATGGTGGAAGGTCCGGGTCATGTACCGATGGATCAAATTGAGTTTAATGTCAAGAAGCAGATGGAAGAGTGTTCTGAAGCACCCTTCTATGTGTTAGGTCCCTTGGTCACTGATATTGCTCCCGGTTATGACCATATCACGTCCGCGATCGGGGCAGCTATGGCGGGTTGGTATGGGACAGCCATGCTGTGCTATGTAACACCGAAAGAACACTTAGGATTACCGGATGCTGAAGACGTGCGAAATGGCTTAATTGCCTATAAAATAGCCGCCCATGCTGCCGATATTGGACGCCAGCGTCCCGGCGCACGGGATCGAGATGATGAACTCTCCCGCGCCCGGTATAACTTCGACTGGAATCGCCAGTTTGAATTGTCACTAGACCCCGACAGGGCAAAAGAATATCACGACGAAACGTTGCCAGCAGATATCTATAAAACGGCTGAATTCTGTTCGATGTGTGGACCCAAGTTCTGCCCGATGCAAACCAAGGTTGATGCGGATGCGTTGACCGAATTGGAGAAGTTCTTAGCCAAGGAACCGGTTAAGCAAAGCTAACCTTAAATTATAACACATCAAAGCCAATGGTGGGTATGACCCACCTTTTTTATTGCTTGGAATTAATCTTATAGCAGTAGACACATCGATTAGGACGTTCGGCACCATTGTAGAGACGTTGCATGCAACGATATTATAATTGGTCATTTTTTCGCGGTTTCGGTAAAAATATAGCAAGTTGTGTCAGTTCAAGAACCTCAGGGTGACTACTGTTTAAATTGTGCCGCATCTCTAGACCGTTAACCCTTGTTTAAGCCGAATCGTCAAAGTAAAAGGTTAAAAAAAAATCTGCTTAGAGGAATTGTCAGTATCATTAGATGGCTGGCAAAACTCGGTAAAGGTTTGTATAATACAATCGCGTCGCATCAGCCGCGTCAGTATTCCTCTACCCAACCCCCGATGCAAGCGGCACCTTTACCCCACAACGAAGCCGAGCGGATCAAGGCTCTTCAGGGGTACAACATTCTTGATACCCTACCCGAACAAGACTTTGATGACCTCACGATGTTAGCCTCACACATCTGTGGGACTCCCATCGCCCTGATTAGCCTAATTGATCAAAATCGCCAGTGGTTTAAGTCAAAAGTTGGCATCGATGCGACACAAACACCCAGAGACCAGGCATTTTGCGCTCATGCTATTCTGAATCCGGAAGATATCATGGTTGTACCCAATGCCTTAGAAGACGAGCGGTTTGCGGGGAACCCTCTGGTAACGTCTGATCCCAATATCCGATTCTATGCGGGTGCTCCTTTAGTAACTGAAGATGGTTTTCCCCTGGGAACCCTCTGTGTGATTGATCAGATTCCTCACGATCTCACACCGCAACAGATCAGCGCCCTCCAAGCCCTCAGCCGTCAGGTGATTAACCAAATGGAACTACGGTTGAATTTAACTCGGTTAAATCGCCAAATTGCTAGACGTCAGGAAGTCGAAGCCAAGCAGCGAGTATCAGATCAGCAAGTCGTCGAACTCCTGGAAAGCATGACTGATGGGTTTTTTGCCTTGGATAGACAATGGCGATTTACCTACGTTAATCAAGTCGGCGCTCAAATTTTACAGCGCCAACCTGAAGAATTACTGCGTCAGAATATCTGGGACACTTTTCCCGATGCGGTGGGTTCAAAATTTGATCGGCAATATCACAAAGCAATGGATCAACAGACTCCTGTCACCTTTGAAGCCTTCTACCCACCGATCAGATGCTGGTTTGAAGTGCGAGCTTTTCCCTCCTATGAAGGACTCTCGGTTTTCTTTCATGACATTACCCAACGCAAGCAAACCGATGCGGCTTTAAAACGGGAAAAGCAAAAAGTTGAGAACTTGTTACTCAATATTCTGCCCCAACCCATTGCCAAGCAGTTGCAACATGAGCCAGGATTAATCGCCCAGAAACATGAAGATGTGACTATTTTATTTGCCGACTTGGTGAAGTTCACTCAACTAGCGGGTCAGATTTCTCCCCAAGAACTGGTTAGCTTGCTCAACATGATCGTTTCTACGTTTGATCGATTGGCACAAAAGCATGGTTTGGAAAAAATTAAGACCATTGGGGATGCTTATATGGTGGTTGGCGGACTGCCTACCCCTCAGAGCAACCATGTCGATGCGATCGCGCAAATGGGACTGGATATGCAACAAAGCCTTGAACAAATTAATACCTCAACGGGTAAGAATTTTCGTTTGCGAATTGGGATTAATACTGGAGTCGTTATTGCGGGCGTCATTGGTACGACTAAGTTTAGCTATGACATTTGGGGTGACGCGGTGAATATCGCTAGTCGCATGGAATCTCGCGGTCAACCGGACAAAATTCAGGTGACTGAGATAACGTATCAGCGCTTGCGAGACAAGTATGAGTTAGTCGAACGGGGGTTTATCCGGGTTAAAGGTAAGGGTAAGATGAAAACCTATTGGTTAATTGGTAAAAAGCCATCAATTGTGCAACAGTAACGTTCCCAGTTTGACCTTTCTAATCTCCATAAAAGCAACTGGCACTGTTGGGAGTTTTTTTAGAGAAAACATGGCATTTATGAGTGCATGATAACGCTCTGTGTCTGACTATCATTGATTGCTTGGAGACTCCTTACTCCCAGCGAACACAGCAGCAAGAGCGCTAGCGATCGCAAATTTATAGCAGGTTGCGCTGGTCTATTTACAAATCAATTGGCTGAAGAACTGCTAAAAGCCCTATATAATCAGTGTTTCTTCCCCCTATTTCCTATTGCAAGAAAGCGAAGCGCTATAGCATCGAAACCTCACCAGTCGATCTAGGGGCAGGGCTGAAACGGGATATCGCTGCTGTTGTTTCGTTGGCGATCACAGGGCAAGGGGCTAGCCATTTTCACACTACACTAGAATTATCATACTCTCGTTGTGGAACTGCCATGTCTTTCGCCCAAGAACTGGAAACGTCCGAAGACCTGTGGGATGATATAGTCTTTCCCCCTAGTGACTTACTCAGTGACGAGCCTCCTTTGGAAACTGACTTGCATCGCCTACAAATGACATTGCTCATCGCCTGCTTAGAATGGCTGTGGCGAGAGCGTAATGATTTCTACGCCTCTGGTAATCTGACGATTTACTATTCTCCCCGTCAGCGGAAGTCGGAGAAGTTCCGGGGACCGGATTTTTTTGTGGTGTTAGGAGTGGAACGCTTCCCGCGCCAAAGTTGGGGTGGTTTGGGAGGAAGATGGGAAGTATCCCAATGTGATTATTGAAATTCTTTCGCCTAAGACGGCGGCGACTGATCGAGGCTTAAAAAAGCAGCTTTACCAGGATGTTTTCCGGACTCCCGACTATTTCTGGTTTGACCCGAATAGTTTGGAGTTTAAAGGATTTCACTTGGTCGATGGGGAGTATGAGGAATTGCCACCGAATCAGCAAGGGTGGTTATGGAGTAAACAATTGGGGTTATATTTGGGAATTTATGAGTCGAAGTTGCGCTTTTTTAGTGCCGAAGGACAGCTAATTCCCATACCCCAAGAAGTTGCTGAACAAGAACAGCAACAGCGAGTGCAAGCCGAGCAACAGTTAACGGAAATGGAGTCGTTGTTGAGTCAATATCGGGAACGGTTTGGAGAGTTACCCGAATAAATCGGCAACGATATTGAAGATTTTCGGCAGGTAAGGCGATCGCACTACTGTTCCTGTGTCTCTAAACAGGTGAATAGCAAAAAGGAAGCGAAGCCTTCCCCCTTCATCGGATTTCCACGACCCCTGAATCTTTACCACAATTCTTGCAAGACTTCATCCGTAAAAGGATTTTTACCCGCTTTGAGTTCCTTAATCCAGCCTTGCAATTTAGCTTTACCTTCATCAGATATATCAGGGGAATTCACATAAGCTTGCAAATCTTCAATGGCTCCGGTTTTATCTCCAGTTATAGCTTTAGCAATGCCTCGATTAGCTTGATAACGCGCCTTGCTCTCTTGGCGTGCAAGTTTAACCGCTTTATCACAGGCAAACATAACCTCAACCTCAAAGCGGTTAAGGCTGCCATAAAGACACAGACTATTCCATGGGTCAGCCGAGGTTTGCAAATTTGGGTCAAATTGTTGGGCTTTTTGGTAGTGGCTTAAAGCCTCTTTGAACTTGTCTTCTTCCAGCAGTGTCTCTCCTTTGGTCACTCAACCAGGAGCAGCTAATTTTTTGGCTTCTGTTTCCAGGGAGGTGAGTTGATAGTGAGGGTTAAGTCTTTTGGCTTGTTTAAACTTCTTGATCGCGGCATTGATATCTTGCGTTTCTTGGGCGATTGCTTTCCCCTGCCTCACCAAAAACTCGGCTTTTTCTGTTTCTTTCCAGCCACCATATTGCAAGCAGGTTGCTCCCGCTGTCTCGTTGTCAGGAGAGGCGAGTCGCGGATGCAGGCGCAATCTCTCACAGCCTACTTGTAGCAGATCTTGCCAATTTCCTGCACGCCAGAGTTTGAACGTATTGTCATAACTGCCACTGATGATCCTTTTGCCATCGGGACTAAACGCCACGGCATCGACAGCATCTTCATGTCCTCTGAAGGTGTCGAGCAAGTTGCCAGAGGTGTCCCAGAGTTTGAGCGTGGTGTCAGTACTGCCACTGACAATCGTTTGACCATCGGGACTAAACGCTACGGCAGAGACAGAAGCTTCATGTCCCCTGAAGGTGTGGAGCAACTTGCCTGAAGTGGTGTCCCAGAGTTTGAGCGTTCCGTCACCACTGCCACTGACAATCCTTTTGCCATCGGGACTAAACGCCACGGCAGTGACACCACCTGGATGTCCCCTGAAGGTGTCGAGCAAGTTGCCAGAGGTGTCCCAGAGTTTGAGCGTGGTGTCAGTACTGCCACTGACAATCGTTTGACCATCGGGACTAAACGCTACGGCAGAGACAGAAGCTTCATGTCCCCTGAAGGTGTGGAGCAACTTGCCTGAAGTGGTGTCCCAGAGTTTGAGCGTTCCGTCACCACTGCCACTGACAATCCTTTTGCCATCGGGACTAAACGCCACGGCAGTGACACCACCTGGATGTCCCCTGAAGGTATGGAGCAACTTGCCTGAAGTGTCCCAGAGTTTGAGCGTATTGTCATCACTGCCACTGACAATCCTTTTGCCATTGGGATTAAACGCCACGGCATTGACAGCATCTTCATGTCCTCTGAAGGTGTGGAGCAACTTGCCTGAAGTGGTGTCCCAGAGTTTGAGCGTATTGTCATCACTGCCACTGACAATCCTGTTGCCATCGGGACTAAACGCCACGGCATTGACATCAGCGTCATATCCCCTGAAGGTGTGGAGCAACTTGCCTGAAGTGGTGTCCCAGAGTTTGAGCGTATTGTCATCACTGCCACTGACAATCCTGTTGCCATCGGGACTAAACGCCACGGCATTGACATCAGCGCCATATCCCCTGAAGGTGTGGAGCAACTTGCCTGAAGTGGTGTCCCAGAGTTTGAGCGTATTGTCATCACTGCCACTGACAATCCTTTTGCCATCGGGATTAAACGCCACGGCATTGACAGCATCTTCATGTCCTCTGAAGGTGTCGAGCAAGTTGCCAGAGGTGTCCCAGAATTTGAGCATTCGGTCATCACTGCCACTGACAATCCTTTTGC
Source organism: Coleofasciculus chthonoplastes PCC 7420 (assembly GCF_000155555.1). Classification (GTDB taxonomy): domain Bacteria; phylum Cyanobacteriota; class Cyanobacteriia; order Cyanobacteriales; family Coleofasciculaceae; genus Coleofasciculus; species Coleofasciculus chthonoplastes_A. The sequence continues at coordinate 410,318 of NZ_DS989844.1, read as the reverse complement.
CATCGGGATTAAACGCCACGGCATTGACAGCATCTTCATGTCCTCTGAAGGTGTCGAGCAAGTTGCCTGAAGTGGTATCCCAGAGTTTGAGCGTTCGGTCATCACTGCCACTGACAATCCTTTTGCCATCGGGACTAAACGCCACGGCATTAACATCAGCTTCATATCCCCTGAAGGTGTGGAGCAAGTTGCCTGAAGTGTCCCAGAGTTTGAGCGTTCGGTCATCACTGCCACTGACAATCCTTTTGCCATCGGGACTAAACGTCACGGCAGAGACAGAAGCTTCATGTCCTTCTAAGGTGTCGAGCAAGTTGCCTGAAGTGGTATCCCAGAGTTTGAGCGTATTGTCATCACTGCCACTGACAATCCTTTTGCCATCGGGACTAAACGCCACGGCAGAGACAGAAGCTTCATGTCCTTCTAAAGTGTCGAGCAACTTACCTGAAGTGGTATCCCAGAGTTTGAGCGTATTGTCATCACTGCCACTGACAATCCTTTTGCCATTGGGATTAAACGCCACGGCAGAGACAGAAGCTTCATGTCCGCTGAAGCTATTGCGTTCTCGCACGTCCCCCACCGCGTCATAGAGGCTAGAGTAAACTTCACTGAGGACTGTTCCGACGGAGTTTTGACTTTTTCCGGTAGTTTGGATAGCTTGAATCAGTGGGGTAGCTGTTCCCAAGGGGAGGAGTATTTCAATATTAACTGCCTCTTCTCGCAAGCGTACCATTGTCGCCAGTCTGCGCGACTGTAACCCGAAAACGGTGGAAACAATTGCGGCTAGGGATACTACCCCAATAACTCCTCCAATCGTTAACCTTTGTCGGCGGCGGCGGGTTTTGTCCTCTTGACGACTAACGTTGATATACTCCTCCGCCACACCATCGAGCATTCCCAACTCACCATATTTACTCAAATAATCTTCAGCCTTAGCCAGTTTTACCCCCGTAAGCAGCGATTCCATCGTCTTGGGTTTACCCTCGGCTTGCCACTGCTGCGCCTGAGTTTCAATCTCCCGTTCGACAATCATCGCCTCTCGGTTCTCATCTTGCCAATCCCGTAACCGCTTCCAATGGCGAATTAAGGCTTCGTGAACCACATCAATTTGAATGTTGGATGTTGGAGATGCGTCTGTTTTCTCAGACTGTGACGCTTCACACGTAATTAGGCGGTTGTCGGCTCTAGCCAGAATATCGCTAACTTCTTTTAATATCGCTAAAGAATGATGAGAGTTAGCTAAATCCTCCAAGTAAACCCGTCGGCGAGTGTCGTAGGTGTCTCCCACCTGCGTCAGTTCCAAAAACAAACGTTGGGCGACAATTTTTTCTTCTGATGAAAGGCTTTGATAGACTTGTTCGGCGCGTTTTTCCAGGGTTCCCTCAATTTCCCCTAATTGTGTGTATGTGGAGAGCCGTAAAAACTGTTCCCCTCGCTTTTGGGCTTCATTCCACAGTTCGGTCAGGGTATATTGCAACAAGGGTAAACTGCCGGGATAATCTTCGACATCATTAATAATCCGTTCTTTTAACTCCCCTTCGATGCCTAATCCTACCCAATCAGCAGGTTTGACAATCGCTTCAGCAATTTCCTCTCGGTTTAAATGTTCGACATTAATGTAGGGTTTGTTGATGCACTCCATTAAGGGGCGATATTCGCGCAATCGGCTGCGAAAATCTGACCGCATCCCGATAAATAGATAGAGGTTGGGGTTTTGTTGGTTTAATTCGATGAGATAGTTGAAAAACTCCTGGCGCTGGATTTCGTCGCACATGGTAAAGGCTTCTTCAAATTGGTCGATTACCATGACGACAGGTTGAGAGGAAATCCCCTCATCCCCCAACCCCTTCTCCCACAACGGGGAGAAGGGGGGTAAGAGAGAAGCCTTGACTTGCTGTTGTTCTCCTCTCCCTGGATGGTGAGGGTGAAGCGTTCCTTTTTCTATTACTTCCTTAAGACGAATGGCACTGAAATAAGCATTGTCAGATCTCCAAAACCCTTGATATGCCGTAGGGTGGGCATTGCCCACCAGCCTTAAGTCAGTGACATTCTCCTTAAGACTTTCCAGAGGATTTTCTTGCGGCGAAAAAGGTTCTAAGTAAATCCAGTTATCGCTCCCAGGAATATCCTGCCCCAGCTTAAGCTGATACAATAATCCTGCCCGTAATAAGGAAGACTTACCACTACCCGACGCACCCAAAACTGCCACGAAATGGTGTCCCTGTTTCACTCGTCCAATCAGTTGCTGTGTTAACGCACTCCGTCCACAAAATACCGCTGCATCCTCTGGTTTCTCCGTAAAATAAGACAACGAACGATAAAAACAGGTATTCTCAAACCGTCTTTTCGGCGATGAAGTTGTCAGCAGAATTGCCTGGGAGGAATTCTCAATTAACGGGCGCTGGGATGTCTGCGCCATCCGCCTTTCAATAAAACCTTTTAAAAGGTGACTGGTAACAATACCATCGGGGTAATTAGTCATAGCACCAGAATTGTAAAATTATGGGGAGGAGATATTTAACCTTGATAAGCTGTTCGGCATTTAAACCTTAATGTCAATAATGAGTGTCAATAATGGCGAAATCCTTGTAGTGCGAGCATCTTGCTCGCTACTCATTCCCATCTTGCTCGCTACCCATTCCCAATTTAAATGCATGACAGCTTATCTTCATAAGTATATCAATTTCTTCTGAACAGTCTCGTTCACTCTCGATACCCTTTTTGTTTTGACAATAGCCATGAACACGCCGATTAACACAACCATCTTAGCATTCCTCCTTGCCCTAGAGGAGTTAGATACATCTCTGAGTCAGTCAGAGAAAAAGACGTTAGCTGAGATTGCTGATCAACTGGATGTCCAACCCAAAGCGTGGGAAAGCTTTACCCAACCCCTTTTATTACAAATGATTGCGGACAATGAGTTATTAAATCAGCGTTACCAAACTTATAAATCGAAGCTTGATTCCCTGGAAACGATACCGAGTGAACTCTTGCCGACTGTAACCGAAATCGAACAACTCAAAATGGGAGAGTCGTTACCGATGACTCGAGGATATAAACCTCAAACTGAAGCTACAGGTTACAACCAACAAATTAATAATGTGGTTATTGTCATCAGTCGTTCTGAACACCCCGAAGCAACGGTCAAAAAATTAAGCTTGATTGAAAAATTAAAACAACTTTTCGATTAAGTGCCAATGGTGGGTTACGCTGCGTTAACGCACCCTACACACAGCTAAAATTGTGGCATGGATTTTACGATTAAATCGGGCGCACGTCGGTGCGCCCCTACAGATAGAAACCCTAAATAATTCAATCACTCAATTGGTAGTTTTTAAGCTCATGAGAGAACTTGTTTATCCAACTCTTGATTTATTTGTGTATGATTTAAAAGAGGCACTGAATACGACGGATGAATTCACCCGAAAAAATCAAGAGATTTTCATAAGGAAGTTGCCGCAAAATGTGGCAATTATTGACTCAGATAGGGAATCCGAGTATCTAGAACTTCTTCCTCAAAAAACAGAAGACTTTAAAACCGATAAGGTAGAGGGTTACTATTTCCCTGTCCGCCTTAACGATGTCTACGGCTTGCAAGTTGACTGTTCCGTCAACAACCAAACTGAACCTCAACCTGTTGAATGTTTTAGCTTGTTAAAATCTGAAATTGAATCCCGATTAAACGAACAACCCATAACCCTAGGGCAAGCATGGATGCTTTCAGGTTGGTTGCCTAAAGATTCCCCTCAAAACCCCAAATCAGTTGCCCAAAATTGTTATCAAGCGTTCTGCAAAGATGGCAATTGGCAGCGAGATTATCAAGGAGAAGGTACAATTTTCGGCGGCAACGTTTTCTATCTCTGGCAACCGTATTATTCTATCAGAGATTTAGCGGATTCTAGTCACGATTTACCCTTAGAGAACCGCCCCATCCTGATTGCTATTTATCCCAATGTCGAAAGCGCCCAAAAAGCGGCAGAGTTTTACCCCGATTGGATGGGATTATTTTGCTATTATACTAAAATTAATTGGGCTTATGCTCAAAGCCGTTTGATTAAGAAAAATATTTTTGATTATTATAAAAGGATTGAACGCGATCGCCAAATGATTACCCTTCAGAATAACAAGCCAATCAGTTCTCAATTCACCGAATCTAAACTAAATCTTGATAAAATCCAACAAGATATTAAGCAATATAGCAGTGATGTATTGGGACTAGCCTTTCAAAAGCAAATCATCGATATCAATTTCACAAATTATCAAACTCGCTTAGAAATGATTCGACAAAGACTTGATAGCGATAGCCAGTTAGATTTTCTGAATAAATTTAGTGATTTAGTTACCCAAAAATATATTGTGCAAATTGATAAAGACTCAGAAAATATGCAGCTCGGCTTTCAGCTTCTCGAAGATGACATCAACGCCGTGCGAAGTCGGATCGAACTCACCAAAGCCGAACGCGATCGCAGCTTTCAAGAATTCGTCGCTATCGTCGGTGCTGGAGTAGCTGGAGCGTCTTTTGCCCCAGCCGATAAAAATTGTCAGCCAATTTTTTCTAGAACCGCCGTAATCTGTAAAGTTCCAGTTCTTTTTAGTCTGCTTGTCTTTGTAATTGTAGCTGGATTGACCTGGTTGCTCCGCAGACAATGGAAAGGATCTCCTTAAGGTAGATAAGAGATTACAAGGTTTTGCTATCCTGTTGGCGCTGCTGATAGCGCTGTTGGATATCCTGAATTGTAAATACCGCCTGAAACGCTAACCCAACCGACTGGTAAAACTCAGCACCGCCTTGCTGTCGGTCAACCAACGCCAGCACCTGATCCACCTGATACCCCGCCTCTCGCAGTCGCTCAACGGCTTTCATTGCCGATTGTCCTGTGGTTACCACATCTTCTAACACTACAACCTTGGCTCCGGCTGGCAGATTCGGACCCTCGATATATGCCCTTGTACCATGTCCTTTGGCTTCTTTACGGATAATTAAAGCAGGAATAGGTCGATTTGCGATCGCGGACACCACACTCACCGCACTGACAATCGGATCAGCACCCAAGGTTAAACCCGCAACAGCTTGAGTATCTTGGGGAAGGAGAGACAGTAGCAATTGTGCGATCGCTAATCCTCCCTGAGGATGCAGTGTCACCTGTTTACCATTAATGTAATAGGAACTGCGTTGTCCCGACGAGAGAACGAAGTCTCCCTCTTTGTAAGCCAGTTGACAAAATAAATCCAGCAGTAACTGGCGCTCTTGCGTTAATTGGGGTGAAGTATCCAGAGAAAGCAATGGTTTACTGTTGTCAGCCATGATAGTCAGATGGTGAAAATCCAATCACTACTATACTGAATTCAAATATCAGAATATGATTGAGGAAAAGTGAGGCGAAGAATTATGCATAAGGGGTTGAGGATATTGCTTAGGGGTTTGGTCGTTGCGGCGTCTACAGTAGTAGCTAGCACAGCACTGGCACAAACAGAACCCTCAGACTTTGAGCCAATCCGCCTAGAAACGATTCCAGACACCTTTGAGCGAGCGTTTTTCAACGAATCGGGAACGTTTTACGAAAACCGCAGTCTCGGACGTCAGCTCGAATACATGATTGGTCCAGGTGGAATAGGAAGTGCGGGATTTCCAGATTTGGAACTTGAGCGAGATGCCGAATTGATTAATATTCTCTACGAGGATGCATTAAACCGACAGTTTGCCAGTGATCCAGTGATTCGTACTCCAGATTTACCGAATCCCTTCGACACCTCAGTACGCTTATTGCCTGTCTCTGATCGCTTTAGACCCCAAGCGAGTCCGCGAATTGAAGGGACTGAGTTTTTCTTTGAAGCTCCATTGCCACGGTAGCGGCTTTACATCAGCCACTTGAGCGGGGGAGGATATCAAAATAAAATCCAGGGTGCAGGAGTTGAACCTGCCTAGGGCGAATTATGAGTTCGCTGCCTCAACCGCTCGGCCAACCCTGGTGAATCTGTCTCTTTACTATATTATAGTAATCGGAGTTGGATATCCTGTAGCAACAGTTGAGTGATATTCCCTTGCCGCCCATTCTAAAAGGATTCTCCTAGTAGAGGCTCTAGGGCAAACAGCAGCCGGCTGACAAGTTTTATGTTATCGGCTTTGTCGCCTATTTTTAAGGGGTGGGTATTTGAAGCTAAACTCCACTAGGAGAATAATGGTGATGTTGGCAGATTCACATAGCGATCGCGCCGCCGATCCAGCGTCTTAATTAAATGCAACATTTGCCATCAACTTTTTTTACATCAACGCGGCGACAAAAACTAAAATGGAGAGGACTGCTCCGTGGAGTAATCTAGTCCTGAGATTTATGATAATGCTGTATAAAGGTCTGTGAGCTGTCATCTGGCTTTATGCTATTCTTGACAAATCTTGCCCACCTGATGATAGGTGCGGGGGTATTACCTCCAGCGTTAGTGTAAGCTGTCACTTGTCTCGATGCGCTATAACCATAAGTCGTGTCAATCTTCTTCTATCACTTGAATCAGTAATGAAATTCAACTCGACTGTAGCACTCACTCTGATTCTGCTGGCAATGATGTTAGGTGCTGGCTTTGTGAGTGCCATGTGGGGATTTTCCCTAGGTCATGAAGCTCTTAAAGGTGTGACTCAGCCAGATGTTCGCCCGACGAAGAAGCTGGCAAATAACCAGGAGGTTGAGCCGGGTGACAAAGAGGTTGCGCTGTTGAGTGAACGGGAGATCCTGGTCAACGTTCACGCCTATATCCATGACCAAGATAAGGATGAAGATTCTAATTCCGATAATAATGACTCTGAGTCAAAGAGCCAGACTGAGACGGATAAGCCAGACGAGTCAGCCGCAGAGAATCAGCAATCTGAAGGTGAAGACGAATCGTCTGAATCGGATGTATTTGACACAGAGACATCGTTTACCAGTAGTGGCTCGAATCAAAATTTACCGCTCAAAAGCCAGGATCGGGGGGTCACGTTGGAGGTTCGTTCCGCCAATCTTCAGGGAGGCTCGTTGTTGCTGGATGTTAGTTTGAAGAATGAGGGTGATAATCCGGTTCGATTTCTTTATAGTTTTTTAAATGTTACCGACGACAAAGGTCGAGCGTTGAGTGCGATCACCGAAGGATTACCGGGAGAATTACCGTCAAATGGTGAGGAATTTTCGGGTACGGTGAGTATTCCTACAGCATTGCTGGATGACGCCAAAGCGCTTTCGTTAACCCTAACTGATTATCCCGATCAAAAGCTGAAGCTGAAAATGTCCGAAATCCCTGTCGCCAGGTAAATGGTAACGGAGCAGGTTGGGATCATTAAGCATGAAAGCATATAAAATTCCAGTAGGTTGGGTAGAGCGATCGCCAAACCTAAACGGTTAACCCTAACATTGGGTTACTCTACCCTTCGAGTTCTCCTATTTGAGTTCTCCTAGGCGAGTACGAGAAGTGTTCCGCCTACGTCTCTCAACTCAACCGACAAAGGTAATATGCTCCCAGCAGGTTTAGTGCAAATGTTTTTCTTACGTTCAGTTCTATTGCTCGCTGTATGTTAAACGGTATTTGTCAATCAATACAGTCCCCTAGAAAGAGGCTGTCTGTGAAGTACCGTTGTGGATCTGCTCAAAGAAGCAGTAGAACTGCTTTTGCTGGTTACCTGCTACCGTTCTTATGGTTGCCCACTTAATTTTTCTGACTGCGAGTGCTTCTACTCCCCTTACCAGCCGGGACATGCTATTGCGATTATTATTAGTCCTGCTCTTGATTGCCATCAATGCTTTCTTTGTCACGGCTGAATTTTCTATGGTTTCGGTGCGGCGATCGCGGATTAACCAATTGGTTGATGCGGGGGATGTGCAAGCTAAAACCGTTCAATCCTTACAACAGAGCATTGAGCGTCTACTCTCAACGACTCAGTTAGGCATTACTCTATCCAGTTTAGCCTTGGGCTGGATTGGCGAGAATACTGTCGCCGTTTTCGTTGCTGCTGTACTGACTAAATTGCCTTTACCCCCAGAGATGGTTCAAGGAATGGCTCATTCTCTGGCAATTCCGGTGGGATTTTTCCTGATTGCTTATCTGCAAATTGTTCTCGGTGAACTCTGTCCGAAATCTGTGGCGTTGCTGTATTCTGAAGAGTTAGCTCGGTTTTTGGGTCCTCCGAGTCTAGTGATTGCCAGATTTTTCAATCCGTTTATTTGGATTTTGAACCAATCAACGCGCTGTTTATTGCGGCTGGTTGGTGTGCAATATACGGGAGGATGGTGGAATAACCAAGTGACTCCGGAAGAGTTACAGTTAATTATTACCACTGAGCGGGAATCCACGGGTTTAGAAGCCGAAGAACGAGAGTTACTGAATAATGTCTTTGAATTTGGCGAAGTTTTGGCAACCGAGGTGATGGTTCCACGCACCAGTATTGATGCCATTTCGAGTACAGCAACGGTGCAAATGGTGTTAGAAGAAATTGCCAATACCAACCATTCTCGCTATCCGGTAACAGGGGAATCTCTGGATGATATTCGCGGGATCATCCATTTTAAAGAGTTAGCTAAACCCTTATCGGAGCGAAAATTAACCTTAGATACACCGATTGAACCCTGGATTCGTCCCGCCCGATTTGTCCCGGAATTTACCCCCTTGAGCGAACTCCTACCCTTGATGCAGCGATCGCACTTGGCAATGGTGATGGTGGTGGATGAGTTTGGCGGTACGGCTGGCTTGGTGACGCTGAAGGATTTGGTGGCGGAAATTATTGGTGATAACCCAGAACCGGAAAGCCCCGAAGAAGTACCGATCCAACTTGTGGATGAACAAACCTTTTTAGTTCAAGCTCAAATGGATTTAGAAGAAGTTAACGAACTTTTGGATTTAAATTTACCGGTAACCGATGAATATCAAACCTTGGCGGGTTTTTTATTATATCAGTTCCAAAAAATTCCGCTGCAAGGGGAAATCTTGAATTATGAAAATCTAGAGTTAAAAGTTATCTCCGCCGCAGGACCCCGCCTGAACCGAATTAGCATTCATCGGTATGAACCCACAACGGTTCCGGTTGAAGAACTCTCGGAAACAGATGTGACATCAGACATTACTTCAACTGAGAATACAGCGAATGAACCCCAAGGTGATACGCCAGATGCTTCTACCAATGATTTAGAGTAAAGGGTGACCCGATCCAATTAGGGGCTGCTGAATAATTGTTGTGATGAGGGGGAGCAGGGGAAGCTGGGGAAGCACCCTTGAGTCCTCTGGCAATAATTAACCCACAGTAGCCCTTCGTTTTTAGACACCGTTTTTCCCAATCCTCACGATTCGCTGTATGATTCGGATCAGCTACTAAAGCGCGTCTGAATCATTTGTATAATATGGTAAAAGATAGATTTCATGATGTTGTTAAAACTGCTCTAGAAGTCAAAAGCTTTATCGGTTCGTCTAATGTTTCAGAGTTTCATACAGCATTAGGTCAATTCCTCAACTATAGAGATGCACTGGCAAGGATTGAACCCGATCGCCAACTTTATCTGGCTGTGCGAGTGCCAGTTTATGAAAGTTTTTTCCAGCGACGCTTCATTACAGCAGCAGTTGAGCGGTATCAAATACGATTGGTAATTTACGATGTGAAACAGGAGGTAATTGTTCAATGGCTATAGAGCAATATCGCCAATATATTCAAAATCTGCTCTCAGAACGTGCTGAGCGGGCGGCGCGGCAAAGAACGGCTCCAGAATATGAGGTTCAGACTGTTTTTGATACACAGCAGGATTACTATCAACTGCTATATGTGGGGTGGCGTGGAAATAAGCGTGATTTTGGCTGTATTCTGCATATTGACATTAAAGGTGGGAAAATTTGGATTCAGCATGATGGTACGGAAGAGGGTATTGCCAACCGATTAGTCAAAATGGGAGTACCGAAACAAGATATCGTTTTAGCCTTCCATGAACCCGAAGTGCGTCAGTTGACAGATTTTGGTACAGGTGATGCGATCACACATTAATCCAACAGGACTTACGCAGCTACACCACTTATCGTGGCAAAGGTGGGTTAGGCTAAGCTCTCCCCACCCTACACATAGAGGCTTTGCGTAAGTGTGATGCCTTTACTCCCCCGTGCTGGATTTATCTTAGCAGGGGGTTTGGGGGAGTTGTCAGACCCACGCTGTAATTTTAAAATTCAAACACAGGCATAAGTTGTAGCATACCTAATCCTAACTCCTTAACTGAGAGCGATCGCGCTTCAAAGAATGCCATCATATCCTTGGGTTGAGGATTACCGCGAGAAGCACCTTTGAGTCCTCTGGCAATAATTAACCCACAATAGCCCTTGGTTTTGAGACACCGTTGTTCCCAATGCTCACGATTCGCCGTATGAGTCGGATCAGCTTCAGGAAACTCACCAAATAGGTATAGATGATTATCTCCTGTTTGCAAAATGCCCAAATCATAGCGATCGCCAACTAGAGGATCTTCTCCGGGGTTAAAGCCAATCCCCTTGAGTCCCCCGGCTGTTTGAATTTGCTCGATTAACACTTTGGCTTTCGGGCGAGTGGTTTGAATTAACACCACAGGTAACCCTTCTCCTAGGGGCGGGGCATCTTGAGACTGATAAAAATCAATATCCTCCTGTAGCAGTGCTATACTCTCCCAGGGCATCATCCCCAAACTCAGATAAGAATCTTTCGGGATTAAGTCATCCCGTAGGGGAAGTTCCAGTTCCTCCTCATCCTCATCCTCATCCTCATCCCAGTCCTCGTCATCCATATCATCATCAATCGCCATCTCCCATAACTCAGAGGCTACCTCTGGTCGTGTAGACACTTTAATAGACGCGATTGATTTTGACTCCGTATCTTCCTCTTCCGTATTTACAGGGATAGGGATGCGAAAGCGCTTGTTCATCGCTGGAAAATCATCCGCCGCTAATTTTCGGGATGATCCTTGGAAAAATCGATGTAGGGCTTCCAGCGCCATATAGGCAAGTAGGGCTTCTTCCTCATCCAGGAAGGGGCGCATTCCCTCTAATGGATGCACCGCACCAAAACTCGGCAAAATCTCTTCAACAGATAAATCGGCTAAATCTACATCCTCATCCTCTTCAAAGTCCTCATCCGCCGCTTGATAGGTAATAAACAAGCAATCTTGTCCCAAAAATGCCTGTTCCATCGCCTCGACCGATTCCTGATTGACGACCGACTCCCGAAACCGTTGCAGTGAATCCAGGGAGCGATAGAGCAGAATTCCGTACTCTACACCCAGCATCCCCATAACCGAGACGTAGAACTCACCCACATCCCAGCGATTTAATTCCACACTCAGGATCTGATGGTCAGCCAAGATATCCCAAGGCGCATCCAGCCAAATCTCATACGCCTTACCGATCAATAGATCCGCATACTTCGGGGGTAACGGTGGCTGGCGCTGGAGGGCAATTTCCTCAAACCCGCGAAATAACTCATCAATCAGGGGTAAATCAGGGACATAATCGATCGCAATCTCCAACTCTTGCAGCACCCCACGCAATAAAAACTGAACTTCGCGATCGCGTACCACAATTTTAGAGGGACGGGCGGGTCGAGCCGGACTTTGGGGATGTTCCATGGCTCGCAATAGGGTGCGAACAATCGCTTCAGGTCCCATTTCTGAGGAGACGATATCCATCGCCCGGACAATTCCTTCTGAGCCATCCACCCAAAGAATGCACTCATTATTACCCTCAGCATCAAAATCACCCTGATCGGATACAGTCACTAAAGAACGGCGATCCCCTTCCCAGACGCTGGGTATTTGGGGTAACCGTTTGAGCCGACGACGAGTATTGCGATTGAGAGCAGACATAGGGTATTTGGCAATAAGTGCAAAAACCATGGCAAGTCAGCCATGATCAATAATCGATATTCCTATTAAACCGCAATACCTTCCGGGCTGCGCTTCATTGTTTGGAGAAAGGAGTTCCCAAGAAAATTTTTATGGGGTAAATACACGTTAAGGGGTCAGTCTCGATAAACTTGATCCATAAGCGTGGAACATCAGTCGTTCGTCATCCAAGTTTAACCTAACCAGGAGTTACAACATACTCATGACACAAGCAACAACACAGCAACGAGGTATCCAACTGACCGAACAAGCCCTCAAGCATATTGTGGCGCTGCGAGACCAACAAGGACAAGACCTATACTTACGGGTTGGTGTCCGTCAGGGGGGCTGTTCCGGGATGTCTTACATGATGGATTTTGAAGATCCGAGTAAGGTACGGGATAACGATGAAGTGTTTGACTACGAGGGCTTCAAAATAATATGTGATCCCAAAAGCATCCTGTACCTGTACGGTTTGGTCTTAGATTACAGCAATGCCATGATTGGGGGAGGCTTCCAATTCACCAACCCCAACGCTAATCAAACCTG
>NZ_DS989844.1:360676-397827 GCF_000155555.1 Coleofasciculus chthonoplastes PCC 7420 | reverse complement strand
TGACGAGGGGTTTGGGGAGCTATAAGTCCTACGCCATAATCTCTGATTTGGCGTTGGGATGCCTTCACTCCCCAAGTCAATTGAGCGGGGTTCGATGCCCCCGAAATTGACGTTTACCATTTTGAGAAAAGAGTGGTAGAATCTAGTCATGATTCTCAACTACACCTACCGTATCAAACCCGACCAACAGCAAACCCAACTTCTCGATGAGTGGTTGGAAACGCTGCGGGTGTCCTATAACTATGGGTTACGGGAACTCAAGGATTGGATTGCTTCTCGCAAGTGTCCAATAGATCGGTGTAGCTTGGAATCTGAGTACATTATGAGTGGTTGGCATATTCAACTTCCCAAATTAGGGAAAGTCGAAATCAACCTGCATCGACCTATCCCTGACGGGTTTGTAGTCAAACAAGTGCGGATGGTCAAAAAGGCGATGGGATGGTTTGCAGTTATCTGTCTGTACTCAGATGTCGAGATTCCAGAACCTTCCCCTCATGGTCATGCCATTGGAGTTGATGTGGGACTGCTTTCCTACTTGGCAACCAGCGATGGCTACTCTGAGCCTGGACGCAAATTCTTCAAAACCGAACAAAGTCGGCTTAAAGTGCTACAACGTCGGTTAGCGAAGAAACAGAAGCGTTCCAAGAACTACGAGAAAGCTAGAAAAAAGGTAGAGTTGCAGCATAATCATATCGCTTTCAAGCGGAAGGATTATCAATATAAACTTGCCCATAAGCTTTGCGACATGGCGGATACTATCTTTGTCGAGGACATTGATTTCCGTATTATGGCGAAGGGTTTTTTGGGAAAGCATACAATACAATTGATGCAGGGTTTGGTCAGTTTCGCTCTATTGTCAAGTTTGTCGGTAAGAAGCGAGGAGTATTTGTTGGAGAAGTAGACCATAAAGGGACTTCTCAAACTTGCCCAAATTGCCGAATCACAGCGAGAAAAGAACTCTCTGATCGAGTCCATTGTTGCCCTGAATGCCACTATGAAGTGGACAGAGATATCGCTTCGGCTCAAGAACTGCTCAATCGTGGACTAGAAACGTATCCAGGGACTCTGGAAAAGCAAGAAATTGGCTCTCAAGTCGAGGTGTCGGGGGCGATGAGCCTAGATAAATGGCGTAGGGGAGCAATGCCTTATCGTGAGGTAAGGAAGCCTACACCGTAATCTTCGATTCGGTGTAGGAGGATGTCACAATCAGATCGCGGTAAAGCTAAAATTGAATCTATGACCGAAACTGTTAATTCTCTGTTCGAGAGTGGCTTAGAACGCTACAACGCGGGTGAGGGACCTGATTCCCTGATTCCTGTATTTAAACAACTGTGCGATCGCTTCCCGAAAAACGCCGCCGCTTGGAGTTGTCTGGCTTGGTTGTATTTGCTGGATGACCAAGCGGAACGGGCATATAAAGTAGCGCTTAAGGGGACGAAAATTGATGCCAATGCGCCCCAAGCGCGAGTCAACCTAGCGGTAGCGATGTTGGAAACCGGGCAAACTGGGGTGCGTAAACACATTGACACCGTTAAGCAGATGATGGCGACGGATTCTCAAGTTCGTCAGGATGTCTTTGAGAGTATTGAGGATGGACTGAGTAGGAAGCCTGACTGGGATAGTTTAAAGCGGGTTAAACAATGGTTATCTGAGGGGTGATACCTTGCAGATAAGGGAAGCTGGGGGAGCTGGGGGAGCTGGGGAAGCTGGGGGAGCTGGGGAAGCTGGGGGAGCTGGAGGAGCGATCGCTTATCGGTCAAATCGGAGGGAATTTTGTATCTCAAATGACCGTTTTTTCGTAATTTCCGAAGATGATTCGACAACTGAACCGATGTTTTAGGCTCAGCTTCTCGATACACTAGAGATTAGACGTCATTGAAGCAACCAATGACTTCAGACATAAGATCCATGACCCACGACCAATAACCCATGACCCAAACACTGTTAGTTGGTCTAAAGGCAGACCAGTTCCGTCATCCCCTTGATTTCCAAGCCACCCAAGCCTTGAAGCAGTTCCCTGGACTGGACTTGATGGTGCGAAATCTCCTCGGACCTGTGGCGGAACAATTCTTTTACCTGAATAATATTGCTGCTAGTGTTTTGGTGGGAGAAAATCAGCTACCACACCTGCATAATTTACTGCTAGACGCCTGCAAAACCCTGGACTTAGAACCCCCTCAACTATACGTGCAGCAGCATCCCGTGCCAAATGCTTATACCTTTGCCATGCGGGGTAAGCAGCCATTTATCGTCCTGCACACCGCTTTAATCGATATGCTGACCCCCGAAGAAATTCAGGCGGTGATTGCTCACGAATTGGGACATCTCAAGTGCGAGCATGGGGTTTATCTGACACCGCTCAACATTATGATTTTAGCGGCGTCTTTACTGCCAAATTGGGGCGCTGTAATTGCCCAAAGCCTTCAAGAACAGATGCTGGAGTGGTTAAGGTGTGCGGAATTTTCCTGCGATCGCGCGGCTCTGCTGGCAACTCAAAATCCCAGAGTGGTGATGTCGGTGCTGATGAAACTCGCTGGCGGTTCACCAACCCTAGCTCCCCAACTAAACCTCGACGCCTTTATCGCCCAAGCCAGAGCCTATGATGATATCAGTAACTCGGAATTGGGAGAACTGCTCAAATCCGCTCAAACTGCCCAGTTGAGCCACCCCGTCCCCGTGTTAAGGGCGCGGGAAATTGATAAATGGGCAAGTTCTCAAGCCTATCAGTCCTTGCTACAACCGACATCTATTGGTTATAATACAAAGGTTGCATCCAAGGGCGGATGGCGAAATTGGTAGACGCACCACACTCAAAATGTGGCGACCTCTGGTCGTGAGAGTTCGAGTCTCTCTCCGCCCATTCAGATTTAGAGGTGGTGATCATGACACAACGACTCAAGAGTTGGGAGTCTCCTCGCCGTCAAGGGCGAAATGACAAAGGTAAAGGCGGTTCCGCCAGATCCAGACAACTGAAGAAGCAACGGCAAATGTTGCGGAAGAAGTTGAGAGAAAGCGGAAAAGCCAAACAACAGAATCAGCAAGGGGGAAGAGAAAAAGACACTCTTCCCTCTTTTTTTGGGTTCGTAGTTGCGCTTTCATATCAAGTCCGGTTAATTAGGTAGGGTCTGCTGAGTAAGTGTTGTGGTGGGGAAAGGCAATAGGGAATAGGCAATAGGCAAAAGAAAACGGCTCTGTACTATAGGGCTTGCTGCACAAAGCCTCAGATGAATGTCTTTAACTTCTCTGCATTAACAGAACATTCCCTTGAGGAGACAACTGTCGCTGGTGCTGTTGGTAAGCTTGTAACCAGAGGACTCCTGAGACTAATAAAATTGAGAAAATAACAAGATTGAGAATCATTAACCCTAGGGGAAGTGGAGAGGTTTTGGGTATATCTGGATGAGGAAGGGGTTGTTTCTGAAAATGCGGCAAAATAAACGCTGCATTTGGCGGTCTACGATGGACAAATGGAGCCATAAAATAGTCAAGCCACTCGACTAATGGTTCAGAGATTTTGTGCGTATGTTTGCGCCACATTAATTCACCTGTTTTATGGTTGGTTTCTAGTTCTAAAGGATGTTTACCCGTCAGTAAATGGACGAAGGTACGTCCTAAGGCATAAAGATCCGATTGAGGAACCGCATTACCGTTGATTTGTTCAGGAGGTGTATAACCAGGTGAAAAAACTCCTTCTCCGGTTGCATCTTTTCCCATCAGTCGTTGAACAACTGTACCCGTCATTTGGCAAACTGTCCCAAAATCAATTAGCACCAGTTGACCATTGGGTCGCAGCATAATATTCGAGGGTTTAATATCCCGATGGAAATATTGTTGTTGGTGCAGCGTATCTAATATATCGAGTAACTGTTTTAGCCATTCAATGGCTTTGGCTTCGGAAATGGGTTGATTATGTTTGAGCCATGCTCGTAAATTTATCCCCTCCACTTTTTCCATCACTAAGCAATGTAAAGGTCTGGCACGGCGAGAGACAGAAACGGTAAAATAATTGTCTTCAGGTTGAACTTTAGGAATACCCGGATGGTTAAGTTTCTTTAAGATTTCGGATTCTTGTCTGAACAGGCGAACTAAGGTGGAATTGTTCCGGGTTAAAACTTTCAGTACTTTATGTTTTGTCCCTTTGATTGCCGCCTCTGCTGCCAAATCTTGGACTTCAAAGATTTTGGTGGGATTGGGTGCGTCTAGGGGTCGAAGGGGTTTCAGCAGCCGATATCGACTGTTGATGGTTAATGGGGTGTCACAGCCTTGGCAGTATTCCAGATACTCAGGGTTTTCCCGTTGGTCGCACTTGGGGTTGATACAGTAGCTCATCGGATTTCTAGGGGGGGTTGAGGTGGAATGGTACTGACTGGTATGCTGGTGGGCAGTGCCCACCCTACGGTATATCCAGGGTTTTGGCGATCCAAAAATGCAAATTTTCAGTGCCATCCGGTTTAGGTAACTTCTTTAAATTAACATCTACCCCTAGAAATAAATTACTGTTCCCTCCCTCACCACAATACTTATTCACCAACCTCTAATGATTGAGACTGTAGTGTAAATAAAGTGACCTCTGGAGAACAGTTGAGTCGAATGGGCAGATCACTAAAGCCAATCCCACGATTAACATACAGTTTATTACCTGAGGCACCATAGCCGTGACTCCAGCCATCGATATGTTCCCAGTTTTTAGCTAATGCTAACCAAGACCATTGGGGTGTGAAGGGTAGGCGAATTTGTCCACCATGAGTGTGTCCAGCAACTGCTACGGGTGCAGTATTGGCAGGTAACGCTGGAAATGATTTGGGATTGTGCATCATTACAATCCTGGGATTTGTGGATGGCACTTGCGCGATCGCCTCTTTGGGTCGATCGTTGTTTGCCAGATGGGAACCAATACCCACTAAATAAAAGGAGTCGGTATTTCCATCACTGAGATTTTCTTCAGATTGTCCCGGTGGAGATAATTTGACGGCTTGATTTTCCAGAACCTCTATACCAACGTCCTCCAACGCCGTCTCCAACCGCGCTGCTAAGTTCTTTTTGGGTGGAGTATCCAGGCTAATCATACCGTAGTCGTGATTACCCAATACGGCATAGGTGGGAATATTGGCTTCTGGTAAGGGACGGACTAAATCAACGATGTTAGCAATTTCTGGGTCTGTGCCTTTAAAGGCATGGTAAATAAAGTCACCGCTGATCAGGACGACACTGGGGCGTTCTTCAACCAGTTTGGCGACACTACGACGGACAGTGGGGGTATTATCTAGCCACATCCCGTATTGAAAATCGGAAATTAATCCAATTCGTTTGTCTTGCCAAGCCGCAGGAAGATTGGGAATGACGGCAACTTCTTCTTCTGTGTCGAGGATATAAGGCTCAATCAAGCCCCAAATTATAAGGAAACAGAATAGTCCGACTAAGCCTAAGAGAATATACTTGATTTTTTTCATGGTTGATTGTTGATTGTTGATTGTTCATGGTTTATTGATAATCTTCTCCCCCAACTCCCAGACACGCCATGGCGCATCTCTACAAGTTCCCTTTCCTGTTCCCTAATCAATGCAATATTACTTTGTCAATCGTCGTCTGGTCATCTAAGGGGGTAGCCCGATTGGTGGTTTGGCTGGAGCCGATCGCATCCCAAACCCAGCCGTCATTGTGAATCAGCGCTAATAGCAGCCGTCGGCGTTTGGTGACGTGTTTGGTGGCGTCCCAAAATTGGCGATCGCTCACTGTGGGAATCCCTTGTCGCCTGAGTCGTTCCAGGGATGGAAGCGGTGGGTTTTCCGAGGCGGGTTTTAAGTAAGCGGATTTGAGTGTTTTCAAATAAGCTGCACTTGCTCGGCGTGCTGCACCTAGCGCCGCCGGATCAGGTTGATGTGATGGTTTAATGCCATAGTCCAAGATGGTTAGCGCTTCATCAAGAGCCACTAAACTCAGCTTGATCGAGCGAGACCGTTCAATGCTGTGGAAATAATGAAGAATTGGGTAAGTTAGATGGCGTTCTCCCTGTTGGGCAAGCATTGGTGTCAAAGCAATTAAATGCTGGTCAAACTGCCCAAAATCTTTGCCATTCCAGGCTCTGACAAGAATTTCGTCAGCCGTACCACCGAGAGAGGAAATATAAACCGCCAGTTGGCGTTGCTCAGTCGCGGCTGAAACCACAGGTAAGAGATAGGCGATTGCCAAGGTAACTAAAAAGAACCCATTCACAGAAGCAATTGCTGTGGCAATTTGCCAAACTGAACCTTGAGGACTATAACTCCCCATCCCTAGGGTTGAGATAGTATAACCGACAAAATAAATTCTTTCTAACGTAGTGGCGGGCAATTTTTTTGTGACATAAGGGAAACTAAAACAGTCCATGCGATCGCAGATTACCTCACCACGAGGCAAAAAACCTGCATCTGAGGGAATAGGTAGGGGCTGAATAAGTGTTGTAGCAGGGAAAGCAGGGGGAGCTGGGGAAGCAAATCTAAGCCTAGAGAGAGGGGATTCCTGACTAGGGATATGTCTAAGCTGAGATAGGTAATGCTATCGGAATTGCAGTCATTGAGAGGTCAACGTAATGGTTCGGGAGTTTTAGGGAAGGGAAAACTATGGCAAATCAGAATTTCCGTGTAGTCGGCCACATTAGTCCAGTCACCTACGGCAAACTCAAGGAGTTTATGGAGGCTCAGGCGTTAACTGAAGCCGAAGCGATCGGTAAGATTTTATCAACCTATTTGGGAACAGCTCCTCTACCTAAACCCCCGAATAACTTGGATACAAGCGAAGGTGGCGACTCAACAGCCGAATCATCCCCACCAGTGTCTCCATCAGCGATTCCTAAAGACAAAAGCTTGACTCAGAACCAATTAGCCGAACGCCTGAAGTGCGATACGAAGAAGTTAACCGACATCCGAGGCTATCCTGTGGTTTTATCTGACTACACCAGAACTCGTGATCCACAGGGAATCGCGTGGGAGTATGAAGCTGAATTTGATCGCTATTTTCCTCTTGAACAATGAATCATCAGTAAGTAGGTAGGGAAAATAAAAGTTAACGGTTGAGATGAGGGAACAGGGAACAGGGAACAGGGAACAGGGAACAGGGAACAGGGAACAGGGAACAGTAAGAGTTTTATGCTTGTTAACATTTCTTAGTAATCTGTCATGCATTTAAATGCCGAACAGCTTACCAGCTAATTTTCCCGGATGCTGCGATCGCGGCAGCTTCCCCTGCTAGCATTATCGCAGTTGTTGCTCGGTTAATAATGTATTTACCCAAACCTGATCATCTGCTAATAATGGCGGTATGGGTTCTTGAGTATAATCGATGGCTAAATCATAACTGGCTTGATCGTACACATTATTCAACAATACCTGTAAGTCTACGAAGGGTTCGCGATCGCCCGACTTCAAGGGTAAGGGAAATGAGGGAATGGTATCTCGTAGATTAAAAGCATACAAATCAGCTTGAGGACGACGATCTCCTCGACTGACTAAAATTCGATAATGAGTTTGACTATTGCTATGATAAATTGGCAAAGATTTTCCTTTACGCAGTAAATCAATTTCCACTAAATGAGTTGAACTGCCAAAGATTTTATTGCGTTTAGTTTCATAGTCTTGGCGACCTTCTCCAGAAAGTTTATTAATTGGAGAGAGGATTTCAATGACGGTTACAACTTCACCTGTGGCGACTTCTCGTACTTCTAAATAACCTTGTTTAATTGTTTCAGGTACGGGAACTTGTACGGTCTGGGGTTGAGGTGGGGATGGGGCGACAGCAACATTGGTCATTGACTGTTCAGTTGTCGCCTGTGAACCTTTGACTGTTAAATCGGGAATACCAACCAGGAGTGATTGTTCGCCAATGGTGTCATACAGACGCACTTCAACCGCAACTCTGTATTTGGGACGTAGTTGAGGAGATAGGAACTTAGTCAGTTCACTAATTAGTAATAAATGTATTCCGGGCCAGATTTCTGGGTGTTCTAGGTAAGGGTTCATCCCAGGAAAAGGGTTTGGCATAAAAATCCTCCCTCGGCGTTCGATTCTCGTTGCTTAGATTTTATCGTCGTTTTGTCCTAGCGTTGGGAATTGGCGGAATTAGACAGGTTACTTAGATTTTATAGCAGTAGACACATCGATTAGGACTTTCGGCACCATTGTAGAGACGCGCCATGGCGCGTCTCTACTTGACTACGGCGATTCTCTTTTGCCTCTTTCCTCCTGTCCCCTGCCTTCTGCCTTCTGCCTTCTGCCTTCTGCCTTGAGGAAAGATGGGAAAGCGCACAGTGAATGTGGCACCCTGACCTGATCCGGGACTTTCTGCCCACACGGTACCGCCTTGTAGTTCCACTAGGTAACGCACGATCGCTAATCCCATCCCTATACCGCCGTGCGATCGCGTCAGTGAACCGTCTTCTTGACGGAAGCGATCAAAGACATAGGGGAGAAACTCAGCATGAATCCCAATCCCGGTATCACTTACCTGGATTTGCGCCTGATCCTCAATCTGTTCTAAGCGAACCTGAATCTGTCCTCCCTTGGGTGTGAATTTGACCGCATTGGAGAGTAAATTCCACATAATTTGCTGTAAGCGGCTGGCATCCCCTAATATGGGAGCAACTTCAGTATCTAACTGAATCTCGATTTGCAGTGCCTTTGCCTCAGCCGCCGCCCGCATAGAAGCCATCGCCCGTTCAATAATCGGCAGTAGTTCCACCGACGAGACATGCAGCGTCAATTCTCCGGTGATAATATCCGACATATCCAGGACATCTTCAATCAGTTGCGCCAAGGATTGAGTATTGCGAGAAATCGTCTCCAGCGCCCGCGCCATCTTCTCTTCATTCAAGCGGCGCATGGGTAGAAGCTTGGCTAAACCCAGGATTGAATTCAGGGGTGTGCGGAGTTCGTGGGAAAGGGTTGCCAGAAACTCATCTTTTAGGCGGTTGGCTTGGGCTAATTCCTGAGATTGTCGCTTTAAAACTGCCTCAGATTGTTTGCGATCGCTAATATCTAGAATAAACGCTACCGCTTCATCCAGGGCTTCACCCCTTCAGGGCGTAGAGTTTAGGGCAGAAGGCAGAAGGGAAGGAGAAAAGGTAAGATTACAAAAACGGATTTGGCAGCAACGCGCGATCGCTCATCAGCGAATCTGACCCTTAAACTAAAGATAGAAGTATACCATCCTTCCCGATGACTCTTGCCAAGGATTCAGCACCAACAGATCAAATTACTTCCCTTAACAACACAGAGGATATTATTATTCCTCCATGCGATTTGTTGAGTGATGAACCTCCCTTGGAAAGTGACCTACATCGAGATCAAATAGAACTCCTGCTGGCTTGCCTCAAGTGGTGGTGGCGAGAACGCACTGACTTCTATGCCACTGGTAATCTTACAATCTACTCTCTGCCTTAAAATTGAATATATTGTCATACCTTAATTGTACTAGATAAATCCATGGCAACCAATATTGAAATTGACGAAAAGCTTATTGAATAAGCACTTTCATTGTGCGAACATTCAACAGCAGATCGGTTGATTGAAGCAGCTTTGCGAGAATACATTCAACGTCGCAAACAACTGAAAGTTTTGGAGTTATTTGGAACGATAGACTATGAATAAGATTATGATTACAAGCAACAAAGACAAACAAGATGAACGTTATTGTTGACAAGGGAGGGTTCATAGGGGGAGAAGGTAGGAAGGGTGACGAGAGATGCATCGGTGATCAGGTAGATTGTACGATCGAAGCAAGTGATGGCATCGAGAAAGGTTGGTTTCGCTGAGTTAAGGAAAGCAGGAGTTGGGTGAGGTTGAGGATTGAAGTGTGACTATGCCATAGTTAATGTAAAGAATAGGTCAGTATGATGAGGCTATGATAAATTATGACTTTTAATGATGTCGTTGAGGCGATCCAGAATCTTTCCACAGATGAAAAGCTGGAAATTCAACTGTTGTTGAAGCAATACATCCGTGAAGAACGCCGTGGCGAGATATATAGGAACTTCAAGTCAGCGCAGGTTGAACAGCAAAAAGGGGAACTAAAGTTTTCTGCCAATATTAACGAACTAAGACAACTGATAGAGGAATAATTGTGGAAGTCAGTTTCAGCTCTTCGTTTAAACGTGCATTCAAAAAACGCATTAAGGGTAATCCAGATTTAGAAACAAGGTTTTGGCAAAAATTAGAACAGTTTACGGTAGATCCATTCGAGCCAAGTTTGAAAACACACAAACTATCAGGCAAGCTTAAAGATTTATGGAGTTTCAGTGTAGATTACGATGAGAGGGTATTGTTCTACTTTACAGAAGATGGAAAGGCTGTTTGTGTAGATATTGGCAGCCATGATGAAGTGTATTAATGCACTAACAGTATACATAAGCTGGATTTATTCATCTAGAATCCAGAATCCAGAATAACCAAATTTATTGAGTATATCTTGACAGGAAAGAAACTCGGAGTCGCATGATTAAAGAATCGGTTTAGATGTCATTCCCTCAAGCCAATTATACTAAATCCAGGTTTCCCACCCTAGCTATAAGTCAGTCCGCGTAGGCGGACTTTGTTTGTGTAGCAGCGATTTCAATCGCCGTGGCTTCAATCCTCTAACGGAGTCATTAATTGCAGCGTCACTTCCCGAACAGCAGGTGGTAAAATAAATCGACCCTCCGACTTCTCCACCAGCGATCGCTGACTCAGAGAACCCAGCGCCCGAATCACTTCTTGGGGCGATGTGTCGCTAAAATGCTGTTGCAATGCTTTAAACGAAATCGCCTCTTTTTGGTGAGCCAGATAAACCAATACTCTTTCTTCTAATTCCGATAAGCGGTCTAAAACTTCCTCAATAAAATCACTAATATCATGAGTGAACAACGTCGTTGATAAAAAATCCGTCACGTCACCATCAAACACTTCCTTAATCGTCGTCGCCACCAGCTTGAGCATAAACGGATTACCGCGATACCCTTGAATTAACGGATGCCATTTTTTCTCGCCAGACAATCCTTTTTCTTTTAAAATTAATCGAGCCGCGTCTCCTAACCCTTCTAACTTAAAGGAACGAACAGGTGATGTCTCACCTTCTAATAACGAAATTTCATTCAGTTTTTCCTGAGACGTAATTAATACACAGCTTTGGTGCGGTTCTTCTCCTAAACGACGGAAAAAATCACCATATTCTTCATAGCCTTCTCGGTAAATCCCGGCTAACTTTCCACTCTGCAAAATCGACTCCACACCATCCAAAATGACCAAACAACGATGCTGTCGAAAATAGTCAATCAACCAAGAAATGCGCTGATCAGGGGTTTTAGGGATTACCGTTTCCGGTTGCGGGGACAAGTCTGGAATTAAAGCGGCGAGAAGATCAGACACAGAAGGGGCTTGACGTAGCGATCGCCACAGGACAACCTCAAAGTTATCCTGTAACTGTTTCGCCAACTTCACCGATAACGCCGTTTTCCCAATACCACTCATCCCCAACAGCGCCACTAAGCGACAGTGTTCCTGAATAATCCACCGTTCCAGGGTTTTCAGTTCATCGCCACGCCCGTAGAATACAGAAACATCGGGTGCTTCACCCCAATCCCGGCGATTTTGTGGCTGGGGTGAGGTAGGGGGACTCTCTGAAACAGGGGGACGGTTTGGGGTATCCTTTTGCTGCTGGAGATACTCTTGATAGCGGTTAACCAGGATTTGTTGCAATTTGGTCAGCTTAACCGGACCTCTACCCGGAATCTTAAACTTTTGGTAGACTTCGCTAAGTCGCTTACGCACAGCATCCCCACTAATCTGAAGGTGAGACGCGATCGCAGCCGTTCCATGACCCTCCATCGCCAGGGACAACACCTCTAGTTCCGATTTGGATAAATTGCGTTCAGTCGCAATGGTTTTGAGAAAATCCTGAGAAATCACCGTTCGATGCTCACACTTATAACCTATTTCATCCTTCAGGTTAACTCATATTCATGAGGAGAAATAGATTTTGCTCACATCAGTCATTTGAGTACGCACCAACTGGGGTAGTGGCGTGACCCAGCTAAAATTGTGGGATAGGTTGGCTTCGTAGTGAGGGCTTCAGCCCTCTTCAGCTAGGCGTTAGAGCACTCTTTGTGTTCACTGCAAACAAAGCCCTATTTTAGCTGGGTCATACCAGTCGTGGACTGACACAGCTAAAATTGTGGAATATTGTAGATTGGGTTGACGACTGTTACCCAACAAAAGATAGGGCTGAAGCCCTTACTACAAGCCAAAGATGACAAAATTTAGGTCAGTCCTGATCAATTAACTTAATTGTTTTGCCACACAACGTTCAAGTAATTCCTCAATACCACGAACCACCCAAATTTTAGTTCCTAACTGATGACTCACCTCTGACACGGTCATATCATCTAAAAATCGCGTATCATCATGTTTCAGCATGACTGAAGGCAGTAAAATCCCATCGCCGAAATCTTTTCCTGACAATGACCCAAGCAAATCTTGTCCAGTTAATAACCCCGTAACCGTAATCTCTTGTCCCCAATACTCACTCCGTAGCGCGGCTAGTTTGACCTCCAATCCCTCAACCTTATTCAACTGCTGCACGAGTGGAACAAACGCCGTTTCCACTGCATTACCGACCACCCAGGTTAACTCTCGCGCAGGTTCTACACGAGTTGGTAACATCCGCGTTGCTGCATCTTGAAATTGTTTAATAAACTGGCGAATTGAACCCACACCATTCCCAATTTGGGGATAATCTTCATAATGAGATTCTGACGGTAATTCCTGTTGGGCGATTAAAAACCATTCATCCGCTAACCAAGCAAAGGTAGACCCGAATTGTTGGCGAAATTTTGTTTGTAGCGATTGAACTTGCTGAATCACCTCTGCTGCTTTCTGGCGACTAACAGGGATTAATTCATCCTCTGAGGGACGAAAGCGAGTTAATCCCACAGGAACGACAGCGACTGACGCAACAGCAGGAACTTCATTCTGTTGGAATTGGGCTAAATCTATGAGGGTTCGTTCTAAGTGAATGCCATCATTAATACCAGGACAAACCACAACTTGAGCATGAATTTGTAATCGTCGTTCCTGAAACCATTGTAATTGGTCTAAAATCTGCCCAGCACGAGGATTTTTGAGGAGTCGGCTGCGAACGTCCGGTTCAGTGGCATGGATAGAAACATACAACGGAGATAGACGTAGGCGTTCGATGCGATTCCATTCGCTTTGAGTGAGGTTGGTTAGGGTTAAGTATGAACCATAGAGGAAACTGAGCCGATAGTCGTCGTCTTTGAGATATAAACTCTGTCGTTTTCCGGGAGGTTGTTGGTCAATGAAGCAAAAAGGACAACGATTATTACACTGAATTAAGCCATCAAATAAGGCAGTTTCAAATTCTAGTCCTAAATCCTCGTCATAGTCTTTCTCAATTTCTACAGAATGGGTTTTTCCCGCCGCATCTCGGACTTCTAATTCCAATAGTTCATCAGCACAGAGAAATTGATAGTCGATTAAGTCACGGGGAGGTGTACCATTAATCGAGACAATGGCGTCACCGGGTTCAAACCCCACCTCAGCGGCAATGGAGTTGGGGATTACTTTATTAATTAAAGCTGGACGGATAGAAGTTTCACTCATTGGAAAGGGAACAGGGAACAGGGAACAGGGAACAGGGAACAGGGAATTCAAAATTCTAGTTCTTGAACGCCATTGGGTGTAATTTCATACCCCCATTCTGGATGCTGGGAAATTGCCCGTTCTATTTCGGGTCGAAGAATGGGATCTGCCATGAATTGGGCAATGGTGGTGGGATCAGGTCGTTGACCATAGAGGCGCAGACGGCGCAGGGGTTTCAGTCCGGTGGATGGTCTGGAGGAATGGCAAGACTGTTTCACCAAGTCACACAATCGGCGGTAGTTCTCTTGTCGTTGTTCTGGAGTCTGTCCGGTATCAAAATCAGCCGCCGTGAATACAGGTAATTCGGGGGGATTGGCAATGTTTCGCGGTTTCCAACCGTAGCGTAAGGCTTTGATCAGATAATCATTTGGCTTCTCAAGTAGTCCCTTGGCACAGTACTCAATGAACGCTTGAATCGAGGGTTCTAAGTTGTGGGCATAGTTGTAGATTGTTTCTTTTAGATGTTCATCATTGAGTTGAACCCCTAACTTTTCTAACTTAGCTTTATATTGGAGAATAATATCGACGTGACCTGGATCAAGTTCTAGAAAGTCCATCTGATGATTTTTCGACTAGACGCCCACTTCTAATCATAAAGGTATAGGGAAAACCTGACCCCACCGTGTAGAGACGCGCCATGGCGCGTCTCTACGGGTAGATGATTGGGTCGGTTAGGAATGATGCGTGAGGCGATCGCCTGATTCCACATCAAACCAGTGCATCGTTTTCTCCGGTAGGGTGAGAGTCACCGTATCTTCTTCACCATCCCAGTAGTTATCAGCGGCTAACAACGCCCGAATCGTCTTGCCTTCTGACCCGTCTGAACCCTGCACCCGCACGCTGATCAGTTTTTCTTTACCCATATCTTCGACCAAAAACACGTTACCCTTGATGGTTTGTTCATCTCCTTGCTTAGCAATCCGCACATTTTCGGGACGAACACCCATGATAATTTGGCGCGGTTTTTTCCGCAGGTCGGGCATTTTCAGTTTAAAGTTACCCAGAATGGCATAATTCTCCTGACAGCTAAGGGTTAGCAGGTTCATTTGGGGACTACCCATGAAACTGGCAACAAAACTATTGGCTGGGTAGGTATAAATCTGATAGGGGGTATCAAGCTGTTGCAAGACGCCCTCATACAGCAAGGCAATGCGAGTCGAGAGGGTCATTGCCTCGGTTTGGTCGTGGGTAACATAGACGACGGGCTTGTTTTGGGATTTAAATAGTTGCTTGAGTTCCGCCCGAACTTGTTCTCGCAGTAAGGCATCTAAGTTACTCAAGGGTTCATCTAATAAAAAGACTTCCGGTTCCCGAACTAAGGCGCGGGCAACCGCTACCCGTTGCCGTTGTCCACCGGAGAGTTGACCGGGTTTGCGTTCGAGTAAGGCGCGGTCTAAATCTAGCTTGATAATCACATCATCAATGCGCTTGCGAATTTCATCGCTAGAAGTTTTACGGATTCTCAGCGAGGCGCTGATATTTTCCTCCACCGTCATGTGAGGATAGAGGGCGTAACTCTGGAAAACCATGGCAATATTGCGATCGCCTGGGGGTACACCATTAACTGTTTGTCCACTAATCACTACTCTGCCTTTCGTTGGCGTCTCCAATCCAGCAATTAATCGCAGCAATGTGGATTTACCACAGCCAGAGGGTCCAATAAATGTCATGAACTCGCCATCTTCGACATCTAGGCTAATGTCTTTAATCGGTACCGTTTTTGGATTGTATTCTTTGCGTAGATTCTGGAGTTCGAGTTTTGCCATGATTTTTACCTATTGAGTTTTGAATGGGAACCTGTCAAGAAATGGTAAAAGGTGACCCGAGTTGATTGAATGGACACCGTTGTTAATTGATGCAAGCGGGTCGCCCCTACAATCTCATCCTTTAACTGCCCCAGCAGTGATGCCCTGCACAATACGACGCTGGAAGAATAGCACTAACAGAATCAGGGGTATCGTTCCCGCTACTGTCGCTGCCGCGATCGGACCATAAGGAATTTCAAATACAGAAGTTCCCCCAATTTGAGCCACGGCTACAGGAATGGTTTTCATTTCATCTCGCGTAATAAAGGTTAAAGCAAAGATAAACTCATTCCAAGCAAAAATAAACGTTAGAATTCCCGTCGTTACCAGAGCAGGAATTGTCATCGGCAGGACAATTTTTAACAGCATTTGTACGGTGTTATACCCATCAACCTGGGCAGAATCTTCTAGATCCTTAGGCAGTTGTTGAAAGAAACTCCGCAGCACCAAAATAGTCAGGGGTAAATTAATTCCGGTATAGGGAACAATTAAAGCCATATAGTTATTCCCCAAGCCTAAAAGTTTCACCACCTCTAGCAGTCCCAGAAACAGTAGCACGTAGGGAAAGAGACTGACAATAAGAACGCAGCCTAAAACAATCCGCTCTCCCGGAATTCGTAACCGTGCTAAGGCATAAGCAGCGGGCGCTCCGGCGATTAAACACAAGAAGGTGGAGGTTAATGAAACAATGGCACTATTCAGGATATAACGAAAAAAGGGATACCGCTCAAATAGCTGCGTGTAGTGATTCCAAGTCAGTTGATCAGGCGAAGGAAAATAGACATTCGGAATTGTCGAAATCGCCTCATTGATCTTGAACGAGGTCAAAACTTGCCAAAGGGCTGGTGCTAGGCAAAAGATTAGCGTTAATACAACCCCAACCCAGAGCAGAATTTGCTTGGTATTGATTTTTGATTTGTTTTTGGATGATGATTGTTGAGCGATTGCCATGATTAATCTATTGGTCTCCTAAAACATTAATCCGGGTTTTTGAGAGCAAAAAGCCCACAATTGCCACGGCGAGAATTAGCAAGAGGAAGGTGACGACAACCAACGCTGCACCGTAACCAAAGTCCAAATAGCGTCTCACCGTGTCGTAAATGTAGAGTGAAATCATTTCCGTCGCATTCGCTGGACCGCCCCCTGTCATCACCAGTACCAGGTCAAAAATTCCGAACGCTTGAGCAAATCGGAATAACAGAGCAATCAAGATTTGCGGGGTCAGTAGGGGTAATGTAATTTGTACAAAACTTTGGACGGGAGTCGCCCCATCAATTGCATGGGCTTCATAAAGATCCTTAGAAATGGATTGCAATCCTGCCAACAAAATAATCGCGAAAAATGGTGTTGTTTTCCAAACATCAGCAGCAATTAATGCGATCATTGCCGGAATTGGTTCACCTAACCAAGTAATCGGCTCAACGGCGGGCAATAATCGCAAAATATCATTGGCAACGCCAAACTGGTCATTAAAAATCCACGCCCAGGCTAACCCCATGACAGCGGTGGGTAATGCCCAAGGAATCAGGGCGGCAGTGCGAACTAAACCTCGCCCAAAAAAGGCTTGATTTAGCACCAAAGCAATTGCCATTCCCAACACTAATTCCAGGGCAATCGAGGACAGAGTAAACACCGTTGTGTGCCACATACTTTGCCAGAAGCGTCCATCACCGACAAGCCGTGCATAATTGGCAAAGCCAGCAAATTCTGGCTGTAACTCAGTGCCGAGATTTTGATTGAATAAACTTAACCAAAATGCTCGTCCAATGGGATAGGCAAACACCATGAGCAAGATAAGTATGGCAAGTAGGGTGAGTAACCAACCCGTTCTTATCTCTCGTTGCCGAATTGAAGCTTGTTTCATCGTAATTTTATCGACTTACAACGTGCCGTTCAACTAACGGCTGAACCTTAATCTCCTAAAAGTCTTCGCGTTTCTTGGGCGGCTCGATTCATCGCTTTTTCTGGCGTCATTGTTTGTGTAATCGCCGCACTGAGATAACGCTGTAAAATATCTGAGGCTTGAGCGTATTGGGCGATAGGAGGACGCAGAACAGCCTTTTCCAGGACTTCTAGCATTTGGGGAAAGTAACTATATTTAGCCACCAGTTCAGAATCGGTATACAGTGATTTGAGTGCTGGTGCATAACCTGTTGCTAGACTAAATCGTTTTTGGACATCCGGACGGTTAAAGAATTCAATCACTTTCCAGGCTTCGTCAGGGTGTTGCGTGGATTGAGAAATGCCCAATCCCCATCCGCCTTGGCAAGCACCACTACTATCGGCTGGTTGGTGTACCATCGGCTTAATCGCAAATTGACCCGCAATCTCTGAGTCTGCGGCTAATGGGTAAACGTAGGGCCAATTTCGCAAGAAAATAGCTTCACCATTTTGGAATAAGCGGCGGGTTTCTTCTTCAGCATAAGTGGTGACGCCGGGAGGAGAAACCTCTTTTTCAATGGTATTCAGTAAAAATTCGACCGCTTGGATAGCTTCTGGCTGATCTAGTCCAACTTCTAGTGTGTCTGGATTCACCCAAAAGGCACCAAATCCTTCCAGGATTTCCACAAACATGGCAGATAAACCTTCGTATTGCTTTCCTTGCCATAAATATCCCCATTCAACTCCTGTTTGTTGTTGCAAGGCTTGAGAAATTTGCATGAGTTCGGCAAAGGTTTCGGGGGGTTCGTATCCACCCTGCTTTAATAAATCAGTACGGTAATAGAGCATACCCCCATCGGAACGCAAGGGCATCCGATACAGTTCACCGTTATAGCGTCCTCCCTCTACATCCCCTTGCATAAACTTCGATAATTGGTCTTGGGAAACTCGGTCAGATAGAGGCATTAACCATCCGGCTGCGGCAAATTTTGGGACCCAAACAATGTCTAGATAAACGAGATCGTAAGGTGAATCACCGAGTAAGAACGCCGAGGTATAAAGGTCTTCTACCAGGTTAGTTTCGTTAGGTCCTTCCAGGATTTCTAGATTGATATTGGGATTTTGTTCTTCAAATTCATCGACAAATTCTTGCCACTGAGCGGCTTCTAGGGCGCTCATCAATACTTGAACCGTGACGGGTTGTTGCGTCAAGGCGGGGAGAATGAGAAATTGAATCGTGGCAATTGTGGCAATCAGTAAGATGAAAAAACGAGGGATTTTTTTGATTCTGAAGATGCCTCGTTTGAGTTTGCCCAATTGCTGACTAATGTTCATTGGATGCTCTGACAATTCAATAAGGTTCAATGCACTACTGTGCGATGACAATGACAGGCTGTCTCACACAGGATTGCTGATAAGCTTCAGCCTCATTCTAGCTAACGCTTATCAAGCCCTTAACCTCATTACTTGATTTCATGAGATGTTATAGCAGTAGACACATCGATTAGGACTTTCGGCACCATTGTAGAGACGCGCCATGGCGCGTCTCTACATAAATGATGTGTCCTAACCGCTATGGCGGTTGCTATACTTTAGGTTAGGGGTAGATGTAAAGAAATGAAACTTAACTTTATTTAAGTTAACATTTCCTGGAGGACAATCAGACAAAATCGGCTAGGTCAATCGATTGACGGGTGTAAAAGGATACTTGTAACATATTTTTGAACATAATTCATACCTCGATAGTTGGTTGACATTTTACCAAAAGAGTTATAGGAAGGTCATTTGTCATACTCGCCCAAGCGAGAAGCCAGCTACGTCATTCGTCATTCGCCATACTCACAGAGATTGATGATTATGCCCCATTAGAGGGTGCATTATGGGGAGTGACTGAAACTCAGCATTAAACCAAAGTGGCATTGCTAAAATTCAATGGAATAAGTGACGATGCTTTTTTAGAATTTTACCTAATAAATTAGCCTAGCCAAAGCTTTGGGGGAAATGACTGATTTTTTCCTATATTTCCCCAGTTGACCTTAATTAATCCGATTTTTTAGCCGACTCGACTGGCGATCGCATGAGACAGGATTGACCCAACCCCGATGATCCAAGGATATACACTGGGACAATAACCCCTTTCCGACAAGCAGATGATCAAGCGGCTTTGGCAATGGCTAGTGCGGCTGATTTGGCGAATCGTACCGCCTTTCCTGAAACCCAAACAATACAGGCGACGGCAAAAACGCCTGAGTGATGCAGATTATCATCAGTTATTTCGGCAATTGGTGATTGGGGTGAATCAGGGATGGAATCGGGAACAGATCCTGCAACATTTAGGATATCAGAGTAGCGATCGCGCTTTTAAGGTGTGGCTGTATGAGTATGGACAGCAGTTGCGCCAATTACCCGAGGCGGATCATCAGTTCGCTTGGCAATTATTGCAGATGAGTGGTGTCGGCTGTGGAGAATTAGGGGAAATTGCGGCAGAAATTGGCAAGGATTTATTGGCGAAATCGGCGGGGAAAGGGGAAGCTTATCGGGAAGAAACGGGAGACACAGATCACAGCGAAACAGGCGAAAGTGATGCCGCCGAAACCTGGTTCAATCAAGGGAAACAGCAACTCGCCGACCAAGATTTTCTCGGTGCGATCGCGTCTTTTGACGCAGCGATTCAACACCAACCCGATTACGCCGAAGCCTGGAATAATCGGGGGTTGGCTTTGGGGAAGTTGGGAGATGATCAAAGTGCGATCACCTCTTATGAGAAAGCGATTCAACTTAAACCCGATTATCAATTAGCCTGGTACAACTGGGGTGTAGCGATGGATAAATTAAGAGAAAAAGAAAGCGCTATATCACCGATTGAATCGTCTCCAGATATCAAAGGGATGCGTGATATTGATGTGAATTAAAACCCCTCTCCCCCAGCCCCTCTCCCACTCCGGGGAGAGGGGAGCAAGAGGTATGTAAGAGGAAGTAGTTTAGAGACTTATCATAGTATATTGAACAGTCTGGTTCCCCTTCTCCCTCGATGGGAGAAGGGGTTAGGGGATGAGGGTGACAAGTTCGAGAGACCCAATTAATCAATTATCAATTATCAATTATTAATTGTCCATTGATAAAATAACGATATACACTAAAATAATACCCCCTTTTCGACAAGCCAATGGTGAAGCGGTTTTGGCGGTGGCTAATCCGGCTAATTCAGCCGATATTACCCCCCTTCCTCAAACAGAAACGACACAGGCGGGTGAAACGTCAACGCCTCAGTGATACAGACTATCAGCAGCTATTTGGACAACTGCTAACTGGGGTGAGTCAGGGATGGAACTCAGAAGAGGTATTCCAACATTTAGGACATCGGAATGACCGCTATTTTAAGGCGTGGCTGCGAGAGTATGGGAAGCGGTTACGGAAATTGCCAGAGGCGGATCATCAGTTGGCGTCGCAGTTGGTGCGATTGAGTCGGGTAGGGTGTGGGGAATTGGGGGAAATCGCCGCAGAGATTGGCAGGGAGTTGTTAATGAAACCTGCGGGAAAAGGGGAGGAAGTGGTGGCGGTGGAAGAAAGGAAGAGGGTATCGGCTGAGACATCGCTTTCAGATTCGATTAGTTCTATTGAAAATAGCGATAGTGAGCAGGCAGAAGTGTGGTTTAATCGAGGGAATCAGCAATTTGATGCAGGGGATTTTCTCGGTGCGATCGCCAATTATGACAAAGCCCTTCAATTCAAACCTGATAACCACTATGCTTGGTTCATGCGGGGTGTGGCGCTGGCTGATTTAGGTAAATATGAAGAGGCGATCGCCAATTATGACAAAGCCCTTCAAATCCAACCTGATTTCCACCAAGCTTGGTACAACCGGGGTGTGGCGCTGGCTGATTTAGGAGAATATGAAGAGGCGATCGCCAATTATGACAAAGCCCTTCAAATCCAACCTGATTTCCACCAAGCTTGGTACAACCGGGGTGTGGCGCTGGCTGATTTAGGAGAATATGAAGAGGCGATCGCCAATTATGACAAAGCCCTTCAAATCCAACCTGATAAGCACGAAGCTTGGTACAACCGGGGTGTGGCGCTGGGTAATTTAGGTAAATATGAAGAAGCGATCGCCAATTATGACAAAGCCCTTCAAATCCAACCTGATTTCCACCAAGCTTGGTTCATGCGGGGTGTGGCGCTGGCTGATTTAGGAGAATATGAAGAGGCGATCGCCAATTATGACAAAGCCCTTCAATTCAAACCTGATTTCCACTATGCTTGGAACAACCGGGGTGTGGCGCTGGCTGATTTAGGAAAATATGAAGAAGCGATCGCATCTTTTGACAAAGCCCTTCAAATCAAACCTGATTTACACCAAGCTTGGCTAAACCGAGGGATTGCTGTTGGAGAATCCCGACACTATAATCCCGAAGCGGCGACTTCTTTACAGTTCCAATTTCCCAATACCTCCCCAATCTTGCCCAATCCTGCTCTCACTCAACGCGGTTATCAAGGAGAGTTGTTATCGTATCAGGAAGGCTTAAAGCATTGTCTCCAAGACACCCACCCCGAAGGTTGGGGACAATTGCATCAAGCCATAGGAAACGCCCACTATAAGGAAGGAAAATACCAGCGCAATTACCGCGACTCTTGGGATAAAGCCGTAACCGAATATCACCAAGCCTTGATTACCCTAACCCCAGACGCCTATCCTGAACTGCATTTAGAGGTTCTCCAAGACTTAATTCGCGTCTTATTGGGCTTAAACCAACACACAGAAGCCAAGGAATGGCGCAACCAAGGCTTAAAGGTATTCCAAACCCTATTAAATAGTCAAAAATCCACATTCCAGAAACGCCAACTCCTGGCTAAATTACTCCCCTTCTCCCAAATGCGGGTTGATGATTTAGTCGAAGAGGGTGAACCTACCTTGGCATTAGAAGCTGCCGAGATGAATAAGAATCTCTATCTCACCTGGATACTTGACGCCCGAAATGAAACCACGCTTAGTCCTAATTATCGCCAGATTCAATCTCTCACCAATCCCACAACCGCGATTGTTTATTGGCATCTGAGTCCAAATGCTCTGACGACGTTTATTATTAAACACAATAGCGAAAATCCGATTATTATTGATGCGCCTCTCTCCGCGTCGGGGGAAGTCAGGGGGATTAAACTCTTAGAGGATTGGATTAAAACCTGGGATGAATATTATCAATATTATCGTAAGAATCCCGCCCAGCCCCCCGACTATAAAAAAGCGAAGCAAGAATTGGGGCAATCTTGGCAGGATAATTTACCTAATTTACTGGAAGAATTACAGCATATCCTGAATATTCCTGCTATTTTAACTCAACTGAATTCCGAATCCATAACCAATCCCAGCATTCACATTCAAAATCTAATTCTGATTCCCCATCGCGACTTACACCGCTTTCCTATTCATGCATTATTTCCCGATACCTTCACGATTACCTATCTCCCCAGCGCCCAAATTGGACTCCATTTAAATAACCGTGGAGAGATACAACCTATTTTGCCCCTACAGGTAGACTATCCGCCTCACAAAGACTGTGAACTCTGAAGGGGTGACAAGCAGCTCAAAAGCTTGACAGGAAAAGCGTTTCACCCCTCTTCCCCTCAAAAAGAATGTAAGTTATTGACAGGCTTATTGAGAATGAATACGTGAATGAGAATGATAATCATCTAGGTGACTCACAGCGAGTCTGTTGGTTATTTTTAATCCTTAAATGTTCCCCCAAAGCAGCACCCAGCAAGGGTCACAGGGTTTTGGTGTCGGCGTGCGATACGTCAGAGCAGTCAAGAAAGGACATTTCCTGTACCCATTCTCTATCAAAGTAGGAGAAAACATCTGCAAAGGTTTTTAGTTCTTCCCAATCTTAGTTTACCCTTAATCTGGTTTCCGATAATTAAATATATATTAAGAACTCAAATTCCTCTGGGAAGTCGTGTTATTCTAGCTATAGATAGAACTCAATGGGACAGCAATAACTTATTAATGGTTGCTGTGATTTGGAAAAAACGTTCCTTCCCTGTATATTGGCAATTTTTGGATAAGGCGGGTAGTAGCAATATCTCCGAACAAATAGCAGTTATTCGTCCGGTCTTAAAATTGCTTTCCCGTTATCAAGTTGTTCTCATCGGAGATCGAGAATTCCGCCGCGTTGAACTCGCTTACTGGTTGAAAAAAAAGAAGGTATTTTTTGCCTTGCGGATCAAGCAGGATACTTATATCCGCCAATCGGAAGGAAACTATCAACAGCTAAGTGAGTTGGGTTTAACTCCGGGGATGAAGTTATTTCATTCGGGAGTTAATTATACAAAGAAGAAGGGGTTTGGTCGTTTTAATTTAGCCGCTTATTGGAAACGAAAGTATCGAGGTTCTTATGAAAAACAGGGCTGGTTCATTCTAACCAATTTAAGTAGTATTGATGAAGTGATTCAGGTTTATCAATCTCGCAGTGGTATAGAATCATTGTTCAAAGATTGTAAGACGGGTGGCTATAACTTAGAAGGAACTAAGGGCCAGCATAGAACGTTTAAATCGTTTAGTCTTGTTAATTGCCATGGCTTATACTATCGCTTCTTTAAAAGGTGACAAAACTCGTTGTTCACAAGTCTGAAACTGACTGAGATGTTGTTTGTTGGGTGGAAACTATCTGGCTTTCCTGGGGACAATGATGAATTAAAATAATCCTAACGCCTTACAGATAATTTGACAATTCACTTCCTTCGATTTTGATTCAAGTACATTTGCGTAAAATATACGCAAATCAATTTTTGGTCTGAAAAAGACAACCAAGATACTCAGAAAAGTAGGTGATTATCATTCTCATTCATTTATTCATTCTCAATAAACCTGTCAATAAGTTACATTCTTTTTGAGGGGAAGAGGGGTGAAATGCTTTGCCTGCCAAGCTTTTGAGCTGCTTGTCACCCCTTCAGCCCTAACCTTTTTAATCAACCTTTTCCATATTAATAACAGGCATTCTGAGATAGGTGGTTGTACGCTGTTTGCGGACAATATCGGCAACAACTCGCTCGACTTGCTCTACTGTCAAATCAAGCGCTTGGGCGATTTTGTCATTGCTAACTCCCTGTTCATACCCGAACCAGATGGTATCCAGAATATCAAAGGGTAGACGGAAGAAAAACTCTTCTTGTGAACTTCCCCCCGGATAGGTATCTGATGTCGGTGTGCGTTGTTGAATGTCTTCTGGTACATCTAAGTAACGAGCAAGCTGGTAAACTTGTGTCTTGAACAAATGGGCAATCGGACTAACATCAATTCCGCCATCTCCGTACTTGACAAAAAAGCCTAAGAGATGTTCATTTTTATTCGGTGTACCGATAACCGCATAATTATTTAATTCGGCGTGATAGTAGAGCATCGCCATGCGCGATCGCTGTTTAAAATTAGACGCGGCGACAATCTGATAATATTCTTGGGGCGGTAAGCGTTTGGTGAACTCCTCACCCTCTGGATTGGTTACGGTTAGGGAAAAGATATTCAGGGTTTCTTTTTCTAGCAAGTTTCCCGGTAAGGCAATTTTAGCTTGCCAACTTTCTCCGAATTGTGGGAACAACCGTTTTATTGCGTCGTTGCGGCGGCGGTAACAGCCAAACCCATCCAAGACTCCGGAAATGTCTTCGGTAATAGTTTGAACGCCGTAGTGATCAGCGACTAACTGTGCCAGTGTAGCGCTCTCTGGGCTAGATTCGCCCTCCGGTAGCAGCAAGGCGACAACACGTTCGGAACCAAAGGCTTTGGCACATAAACCTAGCACCACCGATGAGTCAATCCCCCCACTGATTCCCAACACCGCCCCACGACGGCGTAGCGTTTGATGAACACTCTGGCGTAACTGTTCGACAATGCGTTCCGTCTCTTTGGCTGCATCTAGGTTAAGGGAGTGCTTATTGAAGCCAATTCCATCGATTTTAACTGAATTGTTCATGATAGATTCTCCTGAATTGTCATTTGTCAGTTATAGCAGTAGACTCATCGATTAGGACTTTTTGAACTGTTGTAGAGACTCTTCCGCCGGAACGTCTTTACCAGAGTTCTCCACAGTTAACTTTAATTGTGTCCACCTACTTATAGTTAGTGAATCTGCTCCACTGTGCGATCAATAACCTTAACTCGGTCTGAAGTCGTCAATGAAGATAACCGAGAGTTGAATGTTTTAACGAACTGTTGATCAACCAACTGCGTGGATAAAACGCCCGCGATCGCCATATCATCCACTTCACCCAAGGTGGCTCCACTTTGGGCTTTGCGAACCAGTTGATTGACGGCTAAGGGATTAAATAAACCACTAGCGCGTACAGCATCTTCCGATAACAACTCCAATACATAATCCGGTGTATCCTGGTGAAAGAAACTGCGGTGAATCGGGGCGCGGTAGGGACGCTTACGGCGCTGCCAAATATCGGGGGGAAGTAATTTGCGGCTTAATTGTCGCAGCAGCCATTTCTCAGTTAAGCCGCGCAGCTTCACATTAGAGGGGAGGCGATCGCAAAATTCCACAACTCGATAATCTAGAAAGGGGAAACGCCCTTCTACTGAATTCGCCATCGCCATGCGATCGCCTTGAGAGGATAGCAAATAGGGTGACATAAAGCTAACAATTTCCAGGTATTGGGCTTGGGCTAAAGGAGACCAACTGGAAAAATTGCTCTGGAGGGGAACCAATTTCTCTGCCCACTCTAGCAGTCCAACCTCCGGTTTAGACACCAGCAAACGCTGGAGACGAGCCGTATTTGACCAACGGATAATATGGGAATAGAATGGCGATTCAGTATCGGTGAGATTCTTTTTAAAGAACGCCTGCACAAAGGCTTCGCTGCTACGACTCAAGCGGGAAATTTCCGGATACAGTCGTTTCAATAATAACGGTCGCCATTGGGAATCCGGCTGTTTTGCCCAGAATCGACGTATCGCCATTTCTTTGAAAATGTCATAGCCACCGAGAAATTCATCAGCGCCCTCACCTGTCAGCACCACCTTTAAATGAGAATCCCGTACCAACCGAGACAGCATAAACATGGGTGCGGGTGCGGTGCGTAATGTGGGAGTTTCCGTATGCCAGATTACCTCTGGAAACAGGCGGCTAATATCGGTATGGGTACAATAAACGACCCGATGGTTAGTACCCAAAATATCTGCCATGCGCCGTTGGAACTCACTCTCATCAAACTCTGGATCTGAAAAAGCGATAGAAAAGGTTTCTAAGGAGTTCTGGGCGTATTGACGGATAATCGCGGTGGTTGTCGAAGAATCCAACCCCCCACTCAGGTAAGCACCAACGGGTACATCAGCCCGTAGTCGGATCAGGGTGGAGTCAATCAGCAGTTGCTCAAACTCATCCAGATAATCTTGGGGAGTACGCTGGGATGCTTCTGGGGTAAAGTCTAGTTCCCAGTAACGTTGGATGTTTAACTGTCCATCCTGAACCTGCAGATAATGACCCGGGGAGAGGCTATAAATGTCCTGGAAAATGGTGTGCGGTGTCAACACCGTCCAAAACGTGAACACCTGCGTCAATGCGGCGGGATCAATTGCAGCACAAACCCTGGGATGCGCCAGAATGGTCTTGATTTCGGAACCAAAGATTAACTGACCCTGGCACAGAGTATAAAACAACGGGCGAATCCCCAAGCGATCGCGTGCCAAAAATAGGCTACGCTGACGAGTATCCCAGATCGCGATCGCAAACTGACCATTGAGATAATTCAAGCAATCGACACCATATTCTTCATACAGATGCAGGATCACCTCCGTGTCACAATTGGTAGTAAAGCGATGACCAAGCGCTTCTAATTGGGGGCGCAGTTCCACATAGTTAAAGATTTCACCGTTGAAGACAATCCACAGTGTTTCATCTTCGTTACAAATCGGTTGCTGTCCACCGCTTAAATCAATAATACTGAGACGAGCGTTCCCCAAATTAACCCACTCGTCCCGGTAAATCCCAAATTCATCGGGACCGCGATGACGAATCATGGCTAACATCTGCGGCAAAACCGTCTCCGGAATCGGCTGAGGTTCCTGCAAGTTGAGAACACCGACAATACCACACATAACTTACTCCTTTTGTTTGTAGTAAGCGCTTTAGCGCTTTTGCCACTTTGTGTAAGTTCTGTAAATAGTCTTCAAACCCTGACAAAGGACAAAGGACAAATGACCAATGACAAAGGACTTATCACTTCAAATCAGTCTTTTTGATTTTGCCAGACGAAGTTTTAGGCAATTGACCACAAAACTCCACCAACTTCGGCACCATGAAATCTTCCAAATGGGCGCGGCAATGCCGTAAGATATCGGCTGGGGTCAGTTCATCGCCCTCCTGTACGACAAACGCCTTGACCACCTGCCCCAATACCGGGTCAGTCACGCCAATCACCGCCGCTTCCCGAACGCCGGAAAGACCATACAGCACGTTCTCCACCTCTTTCGGTGCCACCTTCTCACCCCGGCTTTTGATCATGTCATCTTGCCTGGAGACAAAATACAGAAACCCCTCTTCATCCTGGCGAAATAGGTCTCCCGTATAGCACAGCCGCTCCCCTGGCATCAATCCAGGGCGGAAACGGGCAGCACTTGCCTCGGGGTTCTCCCAGTAACCGCGCATGACATGGCGCCCCCGCACCACCAACTCACCCACTTGACCCGAACCTAACCGCACTCCCTGTTCATTTTCAATCCACACTTCGGTGCCAGGAATAGCGATACCCACAGAATCGGGACGTTTGTCTAGTTGCTCTGGGGGCAGATAGAGGGTCCGTTTGGTTTCAGTTAAACCGTACATGGAGAACAGTGTCGCCCAGGGAAACTTCGCCCGAATTTGGAGAATGTGGGAGGGAGGCAAGGCGGCAGCGGTGTTGGTCAAATAACGTAAACTGGATAAATCATAGGCACTCAAATCCATTTTCAGCAGCATGGCATAAATCGTCGGGACGCCAGGGAAGCCAGTAACCCGCTCTTGCTCCATGCGTTTAAGAATGGCGGCTGGATAGGTAAATCCTTTTTCCAGCACCAGAGTACCGCCGAACTTAAACACCATCAACAGTTGGTACAGTCCGTAATCGAAGGATAAGGGCAACAAGCCAATAACACTATCACTCTCAACATTGCCCAGGTATTCGATAATCGAACTGGCAGCAAAGACAACATTGCTGTGGTCTGACATGACGCCTTTGGGGTCGCCCGTGCTACCGGAGGTGTAAATTAGGCAGGCTAGGTCTAGATCAATATTGACTTTTTGAGGTCTTTGTGATAAGCATTCGGACTGGATGGCGGTAAAGCTCAGGACATTGCCTGTACTCGTCTCCGGGATTGGGGACGTGAGGATGAGGGTGGTGAGGGAGGGGACTTGTTGGGTGAGCTGTTGAGCTAAATCAGCTTGTCGCCCACTGGTGAGCAGAACTCTAGCTTGACAATTGTTTAAGATATAGGCGCACTTATCGGACTTCGTGCTGGGGTTAAGTGGGACAAAAACGCCACCAGCTTTGAGAACAGCAAAAATCGCGATCGCCAATTCTAGGCAGTTTGGTAGAAATAATACGACGCGATCGCCCCTTTGTAAACCCTCTGCCAAGAGTGCATTTGCCAAGCGGTTTGCCTGTGCCTCAACTTCGGCATAGGTTAGGCGTTGCCCATCGCCAATCAACGCCACCTTATCCGGTAATCGGTCAGCGCTAGACTCCATAAATTCCTGTACCAACATGACAAATAATTCCCTCAATCACGAACCAACAGGGACTGTTTTTGTCGGGCAAATTCAGCTAGATTGCTGACTGAATCAAAGTTTTCCGGGACAATCTCGACATCTTCAACGTTAATACTCAAGGTTTCTTCGAGAAACAATACCAATTCCATCACGTTCATCGAGTCGATGATACCGTTTTCCAGTAAGGAAGCGTCATCGGGATAAGGATAGCCGTTGCTACTGAACAGGATATTTTCGGAAATATGTTGGCGTAGCATTGCTTCAATGGATTGCATAATTCAACCTCAATGTTTTAGGAATCAATTTTTTTTATGACTACTTACTGGACTGACAATCTAGAAACCCTTGTCATTCTTTGATGCTTGATCGATACAAGCTTGGAGCTTTTCCGCTAAACTCTGGACATCCGGTTCATCTAACATATTGCCGTGAGTGGTTGGACAGATAAAGCGTTTCGCACCTTGTGTTGCCAGGGTTTTGAAATTCCAATAGCGCCACATCCGCTGGCGATTTTTACTTAAAAACAACATGATTTGACCGGAATACACCTGGGGTTTATAGTTGCGAATCGCTTTTTTTTGAGCCTGCAACACAGTTTGTAATCGGCGAACATGGGGGTCGTCCGACAGGTCATCCGACAACTGGACAATCTTTTGGGTAATTTTGCTCTGGCTAGTTTTATGACGCAATACACCCAACAGTTTACCGGCACGCCAGTGGCAAATTAAGCGACCAATGTAATAGAGTAAGGTTTTTTTGGTCGGCTCTGGCTTTTCAAAGGCGTTCTGAAAGGCTTGGTAGGTGGGATCGAGCATAGCTAACAGTGCAACCTGTTTCCCTTGGGCTTGCAATTGTTGTGCCATTTCAAATGCCACCACAGTTCCTAATCCGCACCGCCCCCCTAACATATACGGACCATCAAAACCAAGGGTTTGTATTTCTTGAATGTAGTGAGCAGCAATCTCCTCTATAGTTTCGTGAATAACTTGGTTCGCCTCTAAACCTTGGGCTTGCAAACCGTAAACCGGTTGGTTTGAACCCAAACAACGAGTTAACGGGACATATTGCAAAGCTGTGCTGGCTCCGGGTGCGACTAGGAATAAGGGGAGATTAGAACCGCTGGATTTTAGGGGAATCAGGGAAGATGAAGGAGGTGTCCATCCTTCTTGGCGTAGAAGATTCGCTAATTGTTCAATGGTGGACGCTTGCAGGAGAGTGGCTAAGGGCAAATCTTGGTTAAATGTTGTCTGGATGTTAGCAAATAAACGTACCGCTAACAGTGAATGCCCTCCGAGTTCAAAGAAGTTATCCGTTACACCAATCGACTGGATACCTAAAATGTCTTGCCAAATATGCAGGAGTTTTAATTCTAATAAATCTCGTGGTTCTACATACTCAATTGAATGATCTGTTGGGTCAGATAGTTGTTTGGGGTTAGAGGATTGGGTGTCAGAGGTGATCTGGTTTAGGCTGAGTGGTTGATTGGATTTGGCTTTGCCCAAGAGCTGTAGGAGCGATGAAAGCTGAATATCTGGATGGGTAACTAAGTGTTCCAGTAAAGTCTGGAAATCCTCCAACATCTGAGTTATGGTCGTCGCCTGGAATAGGTCTGTTTTGTATTGCCATCCTCCCGTTAATTTTCCTAATTTTTCTTGCAGGGAAAGCGACAAATCAAAGTTGGCGATTTCCCGGTCTACATACAAGGAGTTCACTGTCAATCCATCAAGGTTTAATGACGGATTGGGAGTATTGTGCAAGACAAACATACCTCGCGTCAGCGGTGTGTGAACTAAATGGGGGAGTTCTGCGACCTTTTGTAACGGTATATCTTGGTGGGCAAACGCTTCTGAGGAAACGTGACTGACTTGATGCAACAGTTCTCGAAAACTGGGGTTTGTTGATAAGTCAGTCCGGAGTGCCACTATATTATTGAAGTAGCCAATTAACCCTTTTGATTCAACTTG
Source organism: Coleofasciculus chthonoplastes PCC 7420 (assembly GCF_000155555.1). Classification (GTDB taxonomy): domain Bacteria; phylum Cyanobacteriota; class Cyanobacteriia; order Cyanobacteriales; family Coleofasciculaceae; genus Coleofasciculus; species Coleofasciculus chthonoplastes_A. The sequence goes on along the minus strand of NZ_DS989844.1, from coordinate 366,778 downwards.
ATGACGACCGACGACAGGCGAACAGATTACCACATCTTCTTGCTTTGTATATAAGTAGAGCAAGGTTTTAAATAGGGTTAACAAGGTGACAAACAGAGAAACACCTTCCTGATAACTCAATTTCTTGAGCGCCTGGGTTAAGTTTTGTGATAACTCAAAGGGTTGATAAGCACCTTGGTAACTTGGCACCGGTGGAGGTGGGTAATCCGTGGGTAATTCTAGAGCCGAAATTCCACTGAGCTGATTCTGCCAGTAGTCAAGCTGAGAGGAGAACACTTCGCCCTGTAACCATTGTTGTTGGGTGTGGGCATAGTCGGCATACTGAACTGGAAGTTCAGAAAGTGGCGAGGGTTTTGCCTGGGAAAAAGAATCGTAAAGCACGCCGAGTTCCCGCAGGAATACTCGGTCAGACCAACCATCAAAGATGATATGGTGTATGGTTCGCACCAGTATGTGTTCTTGTTCAGTTAGACGCAAAAGTTTTATCCGCCACAAAGGGCTTTTTGTCAAGTCAAACGGTTGCTTGGCATCTTCGGCAGCGAGTCTTTGAGCTTGCGTTTTCCTTTGTTCTAGAGGCAGTTCTTGTAAGTCTATAATTGGCACAGTCCAATCGATATCTGGACAAATCGCTTGGATGGGTTGCCCATCTACGGTTGGAAACGTAGTTCGCAGGATTTCATGGCGTCGAATAATTTCTCTTAAACTCATCTGTAGGGCGACTACATTGAGTTCACCTTGAAGATGCAAACAATGCAAGATGTTATGTACAGATGTATCGGGCTGCAACTGTTCCAGAGACCAGAGTCGTTCTTGGTTGAAGGAAAGAGGTAAGTTTTGGTTGCGTGAAACAGGCTGAATAGCAGGAGCCTGATGCTTTAACCTAACGTTGGTTCTCAGGGAAAGCCAAAAATCAGACGGAGTTTTGTCGGCTGGAGGCTGACTTGAAGAGTTAAGACGGGATTTTTCGTCAACAGTGTATTTCATTATTCCACCCTGATTAAACTCTGATAAAAGTCTTTGTTTTACACCTTACTCTTAGTCAATCAAAAATGTTAGTGCCTTTACAATATCTTGTTAAAAGTACAGATATATTCTCATAAAAATATTTTATTAAGATAGAATATTGTCTAGCTTAAAATTAACAATAATTAGCACAAACTGTCTCTGATACGTAGAAATGATCCAAAATGTATAGAAGCAATAAAAATAATGAATTAATGTTTACGATTAATACTTCTAGCTACTCAAAGGATGCCCAAATAAACAGAAAAGCATAAAAAAATATAATCGGCTCTGCCCAAATCAGTCTCAAGTCGTTCTTCATGAAAGCTTCATAATCGGTTGGCTCTGATGTGATGCCGTTCTCAGAACTTAAGCTTGTCGGATACCCTGAGAAAGGTATTGTTGAACTGTTTGTTACCTAATGTCACCAACTACAGCGAACCAAGGTGTTCCTGACGCACGAAGCGAAGCTATCCTGAAGGGAATCGCGAATCCGTCTAACCTTTTAGACGTGGCGGAGGCTTACTTGCGCCAAATCGTTGCACCTCGCGCCTCAGAGATCGATCAGGATACCGACGCATTACGCACCGCACTCAAAGGATTAGGCGATCGCAATTTGCTAGCGCTGAAGGTTCCCCAAGATTGGGGAGGTGCTGAGGTTAATCCTGTCACCTTCTCTCACTTCCAACAACACGTCTCTCGCTATTCCGGTGCGTTGGCTTTTCTGCAAACTCAGCATCAGAGTGCGGGTGGATTTTTGGCAAAGAGTGACAATGAAGCCTTAAAGCAGCAGTATCTTCCCCGCATGGGGAGAGGTGAGGCGTTAGTGGGCGTGGGTTTCTCCCAACTGCGACGCACCGGGAATCCTCCAGTCAAGGCGACGCCTGTGGATGGAGGCTATCAGATTAGCGGGAATGTCCCTTGGGTTACAGGTTTTGGCTTGTTTGAGGATTTTGTGATTGGGGCGACATTACCCGATGGTCGGGAACTCTATGGTATTGTACCCTTTACGTCTACGGAGCAAGGGGTTGGGAGTGCGATCGCGTTTAGTGAACCGATGGTGTTAGCGGCGATGAATTCAACGAATACGGTGTCTGCTAGTCTAACGAATTGGTTTTTATCTCACGAGTCTGTTTTATTCCTCAGAAAAGCCGGGGCGATTCATGAAACAGATCGAAAAAATGTATTAAATCACGGTTTTTTTGCCCTAGGTTGTGCTAAAGCTGGATTAGATATTATTGCCGCCGCTTATCAACGCAAGCAATTAGGATTTATTCAAAACGCTTTTAATGCTCTCACCGCCGAAGTCTGCGACTGTGAAGCCGCAATGATCGCCGCATTATCAGCAAATTCTGCTGACACCGAGGATGGGGGAGATAGAGAAGATAGGGGAGATGAGGGCGGGTTTAGAAACATCCGGGTGACAACAAATGATAATAGTGAAACCCGCCCCTACATGGGGAAAAAACGTCCCCAATCCCTACAGCTAAGGGCGTGGGCAATTAACCTAGCAGGGCGGTGTACCAATGCGGCGGTAACTGTCTCCAGTGGCGCTGCTAATCTTCAATCCCACGCCGCCCAACGTGTCTATCGCGAAGCTGTGGTATTTACTGTTTCTGGACAAACCACGGCGGTAATGGAAGCAACCTTGGCGTGTCTGGGAGCAGGGGGAGCGGGGGGAGCGGGGGAAGCAGGGGGAGCAGGGGGAGCAGGGGGAGCAGGGGCAGCAGGGGGAGCAGGGGGAGTCATGTTTCAGACGTGATCACAGAAGCGTCTGTATGTAGGGGCGGGTTTAGGGATTAACTTTACATCGACACCGATAACTTTTCTACAAAACCCGCCCTTAATCGTTTGCATCTTATTCCAATGGTAAGGGTTGGGGGGTTAACGCACTGGTAGACCTAATCCTCGATTCTTATGTCAAACTAGATAAGTTCCAAAATTCAGTCCAAGGGACTCATCCTCAGGTTGAGGCAAGATCAGAATAGCTGTCTATAGTTCTGGGAACGTTCAGACACGAGATTAACGTGATTGAAGTCGAAGTCCATTCCTCTCTACGTGCCTTTCTGCGAGAGCAAGGTCAACCCAACTGGCCCCACCATTTAACCATGGCGCGGCTGGTAGCGCGGGCTTTGCGCTTGGGGCGTTCTGCATTAATTCAAACGGGAAGTCCCCAAGAACCCTATCGTCTGAGTTACTTGGCACCTGCTTTAATCTGGCAGGAACCCGTGATTATTGTTGCGCCTGTGTTAGTCCAAACCTGGCTGCTACAGGTCGAAATTCCCAGCTTGCAAGAATGGATGGGTACAAATAAGGCGATTCACGTTGGTGACAGGTTCCCAGATGAGCATTTTCAAGGACTGCTGATTACCACTCCCGAAGCATGGTTGGCAGACCGTTTGGGAGACAAAAGGGCGTTTCCTCAAGGTATTCCCACCCTCATTGACCAAGCGGACGATTTAGACGACTGGGTGCGCGATCAACTCAAGAGTACGATTCAGCCTCAACATTGGCATGACCTGATGTTAGCCCATCCGCAAAAGTCAGATTGGATTCGGGATCGGCGGGTGCGGCTAACCAAACGCTTATTTGAGCGTCCAGCCAATCCTTATGATTGCTATCTGATAGAATCGGGCGAACAAGCTGTCATCCAGGAGTTGTTTGAGGTCTTACAATCGGCAAATAGTGGGGAGTCTGCCTATCTGCCACCCGCCTGGAAACAGTTTTGGCGATGCTGGCAATCATCCAATCAGTTTACATGGGCAGCGATTCAGCGATCGCAGGGTCAATTTTCCCTGTATTGTGAACCCACAGAAGTAGCAACATCCCTTAGCCGCATCTGGTCAGAACAACCGGTGGTCTTAATTGGCGGGGCGCTAGATTTAGATGCAGCAGCGTCGGTTTACCGTCAACAACTGGGTTTAGGAGAGTTAACCTGCTTAAAATTCTCGCCTGACCGCCACAGCAAACTGATTCAGCTTTATTTACCCGATAGGCTACCGATGCCGAATACGCCCCGCTTCCGAAATGCCTTATTTCAACAAGTGCGAACGCTTTTAGGGGCAAGTCATCAGGTGAAAACACCGATCGTCATCTTAGTCGGGGATGTCCCTCTGAAAAGTCAGTTAGGGGCAGTTTTAGCCGCTGAATTTGGGTCGCGAGTCCAGGTGGAAAAGACCCAGCTAGAGGAAAATGGTATTCTAGTTTGCGGTTGGGAATTCTGGCGCTCTCAGCAACAGTTTTTACCCTCTCCCCAACTGTTAATTATTGCCACGTTACCCCTACCCTCCCTAGAATACCCTTGGGTTGCAGGTCAAGTGGCGTACTACAAACAGCGACGGTTAGACTGGTTTCGCTTATATCTATTACCTGCGGCGTTGCGAGAATTACAACGGGCAGTTGCGCCAGTGCGAGACTCTCAAGGGATTGTTGCCTTATTAGACAATCGGGTTAACCATCGCAGTTACGGCACTCAAGTGTTGTCGGCGTTGAGTCCCTTTGCCCAAATTAATTATGTGGATGAAGGTTGGTTTGAATGACATCCTTCTCAACTAACCCTCAACGGTTAGAGTTGGGATATTCGCGCCGAATTCGATCAAAGATTCACATTATGTCTTGAAAAGATGACCCCTTTTCTGTAATGCTTAAAATTTTAGGATAATAGCTGTGGCTTTTAAAATTGGTTTATTGGGACTGGGAACAGTTGGTACGGGAACAGCAAAAATTTTACAAGACCCCACGGGTCGAAATCCCCTGCTGCAAACGATTGACATTCATCGAGTCGGCGTGCGATCGCTCGATAAACCGCGATCAGTGAAAGTGCCGTCTGAAGTGATGACGACGGACTTGGAGTCAATTGTCACTGACCCAGAGATTGATATTATCGTGGAATTACTAGGGGGACTAGAACCCGCGCGATCGCTAATCCTCAACGCCATTTCCCACGGAAAGCATATCGTCACCGCCAATAAAGCCGTTATCGCCCGCTATGGGGCAGAAATCTTTACCGCCGCCGAAGAGAAAGGCGTCTATGTTCTCTTAGAAGCGGCGGTGGGTGGCGGTATCCCGGTGATTCAACCCCTAAAACAGTCTTTAGGCGTCAATCAAATTCACAGCATTACCGGAATTGTCAACGGCACCACCAACTACATTCTCACCCGGATGGAAAGCGAGGGCGGAGAATTTGCCGATATTCTGGCAGATGCCCAAAAATTAGGCTATGCCGAAGCTGATCCCACCGCCGATGTTGAAGGGTTAGACGCCGCTGATAAAATTGCCATCCTCGCCTCCTTAGCCTTTGCCGGACGGATTAAGTTAGAAGACGTTCACTGTGAAGGGATTCGCCAAGTCAGCGCCGCCGATATCGCCTACGCCCAGAACTTAGGGTTTGTGATTAAACTCCTGGCGGTAGCCAAGCGAGAGGCGAGGGTTGCCACCAGTGAACCCGAATCAGAAATGCTACAGATTAGAGTACATCCAACTCTGGTTCCTCAAGCCCATCCCCTGGCGAGTATTCATGGGGTTTACAATGCGATTCTGGTGGAAGGAGAACCCTTGGGACAAGTGATGTTCTTCGGTCCCGGTGCTGGTTCAGGTCCCACGGCGAGTGCGGTGGTATCGGATATTCTGAATATTGCAGCGGTGTTGAAAACGGCGGGAGAAACCCATCACCTGCATCCTTTATTAAGTTGTGTTCATCAACACTATTGCAGCATCGCCCCAATTTCAGAATTAGTCACTCGATTTTATGCCCGAATTATGACCAAAGATAGACCGAGTGTGATTGGTCATCTGGGTATTAGTTTTGGTAATCATGGGGTGAGTTTAGAGTCAGTCGTACAAATTGGCTTCCAGAACGAGTTAGCTGAAATTGTGGTTGTCACCCATGATGTTCGGGAAGGAAACTTCCGCAAAGCATTAGCCGAAATTCAGGCGTTAGAAGCGGTTGATAGTATTCCTAGTATTTTGAGAGTGCTGTAGTGCATCAGCCGTGAAAATACTGGGAAAGCTGGGGAAGCTGGGGGAGTAACTATACATTGTCTCTGATAGCGGTGCAATGGTTTGAAGTTTCAGAAAATATGATATCGGGAGATAAACCCG